>NZ_JAAHHE010000177.1:8821-13038 GCF_010692525.1 Moorena sp. SIO3B2 | reverse complement strand
GAAAAGACTCGTGATAATTAGACGTTGATTGAGAGGGATTAGCAGAGGGCGCAGACTGAAGCTCCAACACCTCCAAAACTTGGTCTACAGACTGATAACGGTGCTGATAGCTTTCTGGGAGCAGCCGATCCATTATCCACCACAATTTTTCACTCACCGGTTGCTTTAAATGCTTTCGCCAACTATTTACCCAGCGATAGCCTTGTTTCTTCCACAAATCCCAAGGATGAACATTGGTCAGCAAATGAAAGCAGGTCGTGCCCAAACTGTATAAATCACTAGCAGCATAGGCTTTACCTCCCTCCATTTGTTCCATAGGCACATAGCCAAACGAACCGATAGTGGTGCCAGTGATATTAGCCATGACCGTAGCCCTCAATTGCTTGGCTATCCCAAAATCGATTAGTACTAGCTGACTCTTTTTTTCAGATCCTTGAGCCGCAGCAGGACGGCGAATGATATTACCTGGTTTAATGTCTCGGTGAATCACCTTCTGTTGATGCACAAACTTGAGAATAGTTAGCAGTTCAAATAAAACATCCTTAATCTTGTCTTCATTGAACGGTCCTGCTTCTGCCAACTCTTGCTCTAAGGTTTTCCCCTCGATATACTCTTGGAGCAAATATAAGCGCTGATCTTCTTCAAAGTAAGCTAGCAAAGTAGGGATTTGGGGATGTTGTCCCAGCCTTTGCAATTGTTTTGCCTCTTGGTCAAATAATGCTCGTGCCTTCTTGAGTGCCTTTGTTCCCTCAATTTGGGGGGCTAGCTGCTTAATCACACAGTGTTCATCCAATTTGTCCCTATCTTCTGCCAGATAGGTTTTGGAAAATCCCCCATCTCCGATGGGTCGAATCGGACGATAGCGGTTTTTTAGAAGTACTAGTTTGTTACCACAGCTTTGGCAAAACTGATTATCATCCGGATTAATGGGATTCTGGCAATCGGGATTAAGACAGCAGATCATACTGGCAGGTCATCAGGGAATTTGGGTATGACTAGGCCATTAAGAGGGTAGTTTTTTCCTGTTGATTTTCCTCTTAAGAGGGAGCATGTCACAGTTAAATGACATACGGTAGTACTTACGGTAGAAATTCCCTGGTATCAGGATGGTTTTAGTAGATGCTAGCGGTAGCTGTTAGCTAATCGGATCAAGTAGCAGGGATGGCCAAAAGGCCAGGCTACTTTAGGTGCTTTGCGGTTTCCGAGAGATTTGAATCGGTAATGGTGATACGATCAAGGATTTGAGCTGTTGACCAATCCTTATGATTAAGGGTGCTGGTTAATTTACCTTCAATGAATGATATTAGCAGAATTTTAGGAAATGCGATCGCAATCTGGTTATATTTTACCGGTTATCGGTTACAGGTTATCGGTTATCGGTTACAGGTTATCGGTTATCGGTTACAGGTTATCGGTTATCGGTTACAGGTTATCGGTTATCGGTTACAGGTTATCGGTTAGGTGGTTATTAAACCTTGGCCTTTCGGCCACGCGATCGCGTTCAACCTGTTTAACCTTCAACCTTCAACCTGTTTAACCTTCAACCTGTTTAACCTTGGCTTTTGGCCACGCGATCGCGTTCAACCTGTTTAACCTTCAACCTGTTTAACCTTGGCTTTTGGCCACGCGATCGCGTTCAACCTGTTTAACCTTCAACCTGTTTAACCTTGGCTTTTGGCCACGCGATCGCGTTCAACCTGTTTAACCTTCAACCTGTTTAACCTTCAACCTGTTTAACCTTCAACCTTCAACCTCTTTTAGGAACTATACTCTGTCACGGAAGTCATGGATTCATAGTAGGGACGACTGACGGCTGATAACTGAATGCTTACCATAGCTATTGTCAAGCCTAGGTATAACATAACAACGCTACCAGATATAATCTGATCTATCATTCTTTTATGGAATCTATTACCTCCGATCTATTACTTCTGAAACTACCATGAGAGCATCTAATCGAATTCCCCTAGTTTTGTTTCTACTGCGCCTCAGTGTTTTTATAGTAATGCTGATGTGGACAATCGATAAATTCGTGCGTCCTGAACATGCAGCTGCGGTCTATGAAAACTTTTACTTTATTAGTGGACTCGGTAACAGCATTTTTATTATTATTGGCGCTATCCAGCTAGTCATCATCATCAGTTTTTTAATAGGGTGGAAAAAACGATTTACTTATGGTAGCGTATTAGTATTTCATGGGGGATCAACTCTCTCATCCTATAAGCAATATATAAGCCCCTTTAATGATCCGAACTTGCTATTTTTTGCAGCCTGGCCAATGTTAGCAGCTTGCTTTGCCCTTTATTATCTCAGAGACCTTGATACGCTGTTTGTAATCGATAGGCGATCGGTAATTTAAAGATAAAATCTAGGGTTCAAGTTGAAAGTTGAAAGTTGAAAGTTGAAAGTTGAAAGTTGAAAGTAACAATTACCACATGAAAAATGATACACAGGATAATTATAAAATATTGGCGGGAAACCTGGGCTGTAGCACAGCGAATCTTGATTGAACTATGGCGAAGGCAGCGTAGCCTATTATTTTGGAGTATTTTTCCAATTACTGTGCTATTTCTCAACGGTTTAATTATGGCAGAACAGGCTCAGCTATCAACCGCTGAAGCATTTGAACGTGCTGCCCCAACTACTATTGTCGGTGCTGCTTTGTTTTTTAGCTGCTTAGGGGGTAGCGTCGCAACGGTAGTCTCAGAACGAGAACAGCAAATGCTCAAGCGTTTATTTCTCTCTCCATTAGGCGGCATATCCTATTTCTTAGGAATTTTTTTGGCTCACAGCTGCATTGGTACAGGTCAAGCCTTAGTGGTTTATACCATAGCAGCATTTTTGGGGGCAAGGTTTCAAGGTTCGGTGTTGTTAGGGGTATTGATTATTGTCCTGAGTATTATTGCTTATGTGGGAGTGGGATTTTTTCTGGGAACTCAATTAGCGCGGCGGACTGAGGACGTTAATGCCTTAGTGGGAACCTTCGGTGTACCTCTATTAATTTTGGGGGGTGCGTTTTTACCAACTGCTTTGTTTCCGGAACAGTTACTGGAAATCGCTAAGTTTAACCCAATTTATCATATGAACGAAGCCTTGCTGGGAGTATGGGCTGATGGGAATAGTTTGGTGCAAATCGAGTCTCATTTCTGGTTTTTGTTTGGCTTTTCCTCAGTGATGGTGATAGTCGGATGGTTGTCATACCAGGGGATGGTTCGGGTAGAGAGGAGATTGTGATTACCCACGGGAGTTTTGTGCAGGGTAACCTAGTTTAAACCCTTGAAGAATGAGGAGGTTTGCACAAACAAATAAACTTAAGTATAGTCGGGTCAGTTATCTATTACCTAGTAGGTAAGCATATGCGCTACGCGCACGCGTGCGCGTTCAGCCGTCAGCCGTCAGCCGTGAGCTTTTAGCTCACGCTACGCGTTCAGCTTAAAATAAACCTAAAACGAGAGAATTTAATAGTTCGAGATTAATGAGAATTGAAAGTCTGGGGAAAAGTCTATCAGCTAATGCTTCACAGGCTAGAAGCCTGTGAAGCATTAGCTGATAGCTGACCGCTGATAGCTGAATGCTTACCCTAGTACTCCTATAAAATCATCCGATTATCTTGACACTCCCCGCTAATCGCGAGACGGGGATTCCTAGATCAACGAGCCACCTTAAACCGTCGTGTTCCATCTTTGACGCCGCCAAAAACAGGACAGTACTCAAACCAAGAATCCGCTGTGCCAAATTCCTAGTCGATTCACGACAGACCCAGAGGGCAGTTCTCCTTAGGCGTATCGGCAAAGCCGACGCTACGCGAACGGGTACTTTAACCATTTCCCCAGGTTCCGGTGTGCCCCACCGTACCTTGTTGTTAAAAAGTGATTTTTCCTGGGTTCACACGCCAATTGCTAGTTGACGATTGGGTTTTTAAAGAGGATTCTCCCTGCCCTTACGGCATTACTACTTTGTGGTCAATCAGTTGCGGGTCTCTCTCCCGTCTGAGCCAACGGTTTTTCAGCCTGTACCTAATATTAGACTATATCATCTTTTCCAATGATTCCGGAAACCTACGCTTATTTTTCTAGGCGACTTTAGTCGCTGTGAGTCTTCATCCCCGGTTTAAAAACACGGGGCTTTCGACTTGTACGTCCCCGCGTAAAAAAAGTCTGATTAAATTGCCTTAGTATTGCTGAAGGTTTAACTAGTGCTAAATATCCATAAATTAA
>NZ_JAAHHE010000177.1:0-8203 GCF_010692525.1 Moorena sp. SIO3B2 | reverse complement strand
TTGAGTTACGGCAAAAGATTCCCGCTCAAGAAATTGTAGTAGTAGATACCCCTCAAGAAGAACAAGCGATCGCTCGTGCCCAAGAATTAGGGTTTACTCATCGCCGCTATGGAAATGATTTAGCCTTTTGGCTACCAGAGTCTTTAGACCTGAAGGATATTATTGCTTGTTTTGATGGGATTCCCCTCGATTCCATTGCTCGTCAGCCAGTGCGGCTGGAGTATGTCTATGTAGAGGTTACATCAAATCTGGTTGAATGCTGGTCACTTACTCAAAGAAGTTAGTGGTTAGTCGTTAGTCAGAGTGTCTTGATCTCTACTAACTACTGTAGGGGCCAACAACTGTTCGCCCCTACTAACCACCAACAACAAATAACAAACTGGAAATTCTGGGTGATTAATGATAACAATCTACAAACCATTCCCTTTGCTAGACAGCTGAGCCGCAACTTTCCTGAATACGTACACCAAGCCCTCTGATGACAAAAGACTCATCTGGGCCAGGATATAATCAGCGAAGTGGGTAGTTGCTGAAAGCACAATCAACCCCGATTCTTGGTCAAGCAAGCGCTCAATCAATTCAGCCTTTTCCTCTACAGATAATGTTTCGGCTAGACGCCAAACGCTATCAACCTTATTAGGCTTGGAGTTAATGTCAATTACGCAATTCTTATACATTGCCTTACTGCCCTTAAATAACTGATGGGATTATAGAATTGCTGAGTTGACCGCCGTAACCGTAAATCTACTTATAGAGAATAGACCACCTCTGCAATTCTAAGTAAATTCCTCAAGGTTAATCAACCTGTTAGGGTTAATCAATGTTTTGTCTTCACAGGGATATTATAACCATTTTTTTCAGGATTTGTCACCATTTCCAGATATCAAGGCAGAGCCTTAAGCTGGTCTTCATTTAAATTCCATGGTTCTGACAGCAGGGGAGCATCAATTCCCCCTAACCCCCCTTAGTAAGCCAGGGCTGTTTCATTGTCGGACTAAAATGTGATTGGTGGGGATATAGGGAGATAGGGAGATAGGGAGATAGCGGTGTGAACGCGCACCGTGGGGAATTTTTATTAATAAAAAGTGCGACCCGAAGGTGCGACCCAAGGGCGAGTAAATCGCCCTTGGCGCGCACCTATAGCGCGAATTTAATTCTTAATGGGTCAAGCGCACCTTAGGTATTTTTCACCTTAAAAATATCCTCTCCCCAGCACCCCACTTCCCTTGAAGTTACAGTAGTTGAGGGTAGCATTTATGGTCGGCAGGTTATGGGCAACAGGTTTAAGTTTTTGTAATAAGGCTACCCTCTTCAAGGTTTCATCCCTTTCACGCTTATTGACCTGACAATTTATCCCAAAGAATGAAACAGCCCTGCCCTTAGTAAGGGGGGAATGGGAGCATTGGAGAGGGTTTGAAGGTTTTTTGCTAACTGAATAATATCCAATTTAAATGCGCAACAGCTTAAATTAAAAATGCCTAAAAAAAAATTGGTATCTTGAACGTTTAATGTTGATTTTTATTACCCTGTTACAGAGAATAAAAATTTAGTTTAACAGAGCATTGAAACCCCCAACTGTCTTATGCTTATCCTTGGGATTTTACACGATGATTGGACTAAGCTAATATCCCTTTAAAACCGTGTCTGTATGGATGATATAAAATATCGTTTTTTTTAGCATAATAAAGTACAATTTTTTTTTACATTTTCCCTCTTATAACTTTACTGCTCCGAAGCTCCGTTGGCGTTTGCGCAGGGTCGGGCAAAGCCCGAAAGCGTGGCCCACGGCCTTAGCTCCATGCTTCCTAAAACCAAAAAAAATGTACCTTACTAGCTTAAAAAGCGCTATACTATAATTGAGAAAACTATTGCTACTATCTAAACTGATAAGATGAACCCTAATACCGTCAGTTTACCGGCTAGGCTCGAATTAATTATTGACTTAACTGACAAGCAATTTTTTCAGCTTTGTCAAACTAACCGTGACTTGAGATTCGAGCGTACAGCTAAAGGATAATTAATTATTATGCCACCTACGGGTAGCAAAACTAGCGTACGCAATGCTGATCTAACGTATCAGTTAAGAGCTTGGAGTCGCCAAAATCAGCTAGGAAAATCCTTTGACTCTTCCGGTGGTTTCAAACTTTCCTCGGGTGCAGAGCGCTCTCCAGATGCGTCTTGGGTGAAAATTGAACGGTGGAATGCTTTGACTCAAGCGGAAAAAGAAAGATTTGCTCCTTTGTGCCCCGATTTTGTGGTTGAATTAATGTCTCCCAGTTATTCCCTGGAAAAGACACAGGCCAAAATGAGGGAATATAGGGATAATGGCGCAAGACTGGGATGGTTAATTAATCGCCAACAGCAGCAAGTATAAATTTATCCTCCCGATCGAGATGTGGAAATTTTAACTAGTCCACAAACATTATCAGGAGAGGATAGGATGTTTTGCCAAGGTTTGTTTTGGATTTGGTTCCAATCTGGTGAATAGTTTGTGTCTGTTTGTAATAGACATCTCGTAAACTAGTCAACTTCTTGCCAATTGTTCGGTCATTAGGATTTTATATCAAGTCCGGTTAAATACCCATAATAAAAGTGTATCGAAGGCAGAGGGCAGAACGCATAAGGGTGCATCTCAATGCATTAAATTAGGCAAAATTATCATAAAATTATCATACTTCCCACACTTCCCACACTTCCCACACTTCCCACAATTACCTTCTTTTTTACAAATATGAGATGCACCATGATCGACTGCATCAAGAGACAGGGTAGTAATTTTTAGGGATAGATGTTAAGCTATCCAAGACTCGTTTTGTAAACTGTTTTAAAAACATGACGCGAGCATAATTTAATTTTTAAATAGCACCAATAGTTAGTAGACAGCTTGGTACTTTTTTTTAGACCTAATTTATAACAATCAACACTTCTGGTCGAACCAAGTAATAATACAAGTAAGTTAAGGTACTGGTAGACTGACCTAATGTTAAGAAAACCTAAAAAACTATCAAATATGCTATGGGTTGTGGTAATAATATTCCTGGGTAGCCTGACCACTACCTGTAGCTTTTTACCAGCCATCACAGCAGAGGAACGCACCTTCCTCAACCTTTCCGTGAACTTCTTAGGGGAGTATCAACTCCCCCAAACGGAATTCAAAAATACCGTAGTGGGAGGGTTGTCAGGATTGGCCTATGATCGGGAACGCGATCGCTTTTTAGCTGTTTCTGATGATCGTTCTCGATTAGCTCCGGCTCGATTCTACACCCTAAAACTAACCTTCAATCCCACCGATACAGGAAACATAGGGATTGAAAACGTAGAAGTGGAAGATGTCACTTTCCTCAAAGATAAAAATGGTGAGACCTTTGTAAGGGGTACCCTGGATCCAGAAGGGATTGCTTGGTCTGGAAAAGATTCTGTATTTATCTCTAGTGAAGGGGCTACTAATCAAGGCATTGCTCCATTCATTCGGCAGTTTGATATAGCAACAGGACAACAGTTGCAAAACTTAAAAATTCCCCAGCGTTATCTACCGAATGACACTGACCTAGGAACAGTCAGTAATGGTATCCAGGATAACTTAGGCTTTGAGGCATTGACCTTAGAACCGATCAGCCTAGCTGCAGCAAGTGGGCAAGAGTCATTTCGCTTATTTAGTGCCAGTGAGTACTCCCTACACCAAGACCAGCCAGAAGCAGATACCGAACAAGCAGCGGGAATTCGTTGGTTGCACTATTTGATTGGAGACGTTACTCCTCCAATGCTGGTTAGTGAACATCTTTACTTACTCGACCCAGACCCCCCTAACACCCTTTCTCACGGTTTAACTGAGTTATTAGCAGTGGATACCGCAGGACATTTTCTGAGTTTGGAGCGTACCTATGGTTTATTTGGATTCAGTGCCAAACTTTATCAAGTGGTGACCGGTGGAGCAACCGATACCACCAAAATTGCTAGTCTCAAGGGTGATGTTTCCAAGATTAAGCCACTGCAAAAAAAGTTGTTGCTGGATTTGAGTGAATTGGGGATTTACTTAGATAATTTAGAGGGAATGACCCTTGGTCCGCGCTTGAGTGATGGAACTCAGAGTTTAATTTTGGTGAGTGATAACAATTTTAGTGAGGCTCAGGTGACACAGTTTCTATTGTTTGGGATTAAAGGTTTGAAATAACCCAAAGAAACCAGAGGTATTCCCAAGCTCTTGCCAGTAAGCTATCAGCTATAGCGCTGGGGACAGCAAATACGGAATAGGGAACTTCGGATCATGGTAATGATGGGCGCTTGTCAACTAAAGCTTTTAGCAATTGGTCTGTAAGCATTCAGCCGTCAGCTGTCAGCCGTCAGCTAAAAGCTCACGCTACTTGAGGTGCTTAAGATAAACCTTGAACGGGAGAATTTAATAGTTCGAGATTTTGTAAGCATATGCGCTACAGATGGTGCTACTTGAGGTGCCGTCAGCTTATTTTATTCAAAAGCACTTCAAGTAGCACCATCTGTAGCCGATAAGCTGAAAGCTGAAAGCTGATAGCTGAATACTTACATTGGTCTTGATGCAGAATCCAAACATAAGCGACTGCATCAAGACGATGTATTGTAAAGATACTAACTGCATCAAAAACTACTTCATCCGAAGTTCGCGCTATTCTAAGTTCAACACTTCTGGTAATGACTCATTCTACGGATATCGCTACTTTAGCTCGCTGGATGGCAGCTGATTTTAGTAACCAAGAGCAGGCGTTTGAGAATCCACCATTGTATGCTCACATCCGCGTCTGCATGCGTCCTCTACCTTGGTCAGTGCTAGATGGATGTAGCTTGTTCCTTGAGCAAGCCTATGACTATATGCTCAACACCCCCTACCGAGTGCGGGTGCTAAAGATTGTTGAGCTAGACGGGCAAATCAAAATCGAAAATTACAAGGTTCAGGATGAAAAACTATTATACGGAGCTTCCCGTGATTTAGAACGTCTAAAATCCCTGAGTGCCCAACAGCTAGAGAAGCTTCCTGGTTGCACGTTCAATGTTGCCTGGACTGGTCATAGCTTCAAAGCGGAAGTAGAACCAGGTAAAGCTTGCTTGGTGGTGCGCAATAGTAAAGAAACCTATCTCGATAGCAGCTTTGAAGTAATGGAAGAAAAATTGATTAGTCTTGACAGGGGACGTGACCCCCAAACCGATGAACTCATTTGGGGTTCGATTGCTGGAGCATTTCACTTTGCACCCAGGACTAGCTTCGCTTCAGAAGTGCTGATCCCAACTCCAGAATTTACTGAACTATAGAAGAATTAACTCTTACCTTGGGGGTTTGAGGTCAAAAAAGGTTTCATACAAACCACTATTATAACCAAACTGATCAGGTTAGAGTCAAGGGCGTCCTGGAATCCCTAAACGCCATGGCCAATGGTCTAATACCTAGAAACTAATTCATGTTCAACAAGTGCCCCAAACCTGATACATTTAGCGAGTAGGGTCAAGCAAATTGGATTAAGAGACTATCAAAGACAAATAATTAATGACTAATGACTAATGACTAATCACTAATTATGCGAATTGCTTTTTTTACTGAAACATTTCTACCCAAAGTTGATGGCATCGTGACCCGGTTGCGCCACACGGTGGAACATTTGCAGCGTAACGGTGACCAGGTGCTAGTTATATGCCCAGAAGGGGGACTAAAAACATACAAAGGAGCCAAAATTTACGGTGTTTCTGGCTTTCCCCTACCCCTGTATCCCGAATTAAAGCTAGCCCTGCCACGACCCTCCATTGGTGGGGTATTAGAAAAGTTTCAGCCAGATTTGATCCATGTTGTCAACCCAGCAGTATTAGGGTTGGGAGGGCTGTATTATGCCAAGGTGATGAATATTCCCTTGGTCGCCTCCTACCACACCCATTTACCTCAGTACCTCCAGCACTACGGATTGGGTATGCTCGAAGGAGTTATGTGGGAGTTAATTAAGGTTAGTCACAATCAAGCTGAGCTGAATTTGTGTACCTCTAATGCTATGGTACAGGAATTAAGAGACCATGGTGTTGAGCGAGTAGACTTGTGGCAGCGAGGTGTGGATACGGAAACGTTCCAACCAGAGTTAGCTTCATCCCAAATGCGATCGCATCTTTCCCAAGGAAATCCAGACAGCCCCATACTCCTTTATGTAGGCCGTCTTTCTGCTGAAAAAGAAATTGAGCGGATCAAGCTAGTGCTAGAAGCAATTCCCAACGCTTGCCTAGCATTAGTAGGGGATGGACCCCACCGTAAGGAACTAGAAGCACACTTTGCTGGCACCCCGACTCATTTCGTGGGTTACCTTACCGGTACAACCCTCGGATCGGCCTTTGCCTCTGCTGATGCATTTATCTTTCCTTCTAGGACAGAAACCTTAGGACTAGTCTTACTAGAAGCGATGGCAGCAGGTTGTCCTGTGGTAGCAGCCAACTCTGGAGGGATTCCCGATATTGTCACGGATGGGATGAATGGGTATTTATACGATCCAGCAGATGAGCAAGGAGCGATCGCAGCAACCCAGCGTCTCTTAGCACAACAGCAGGAACGGGAAACTCTGCGCCGCAATGCTAGAGCAGAAGCTGAACGCTGGAGTTGGTCAGCTGCTACACGCCAATTGCAACATTACTACCAGAATATCGTGTTTTCCGAATCCATGTCTTCCGCTGCTTGACATACTCCCCCGTTAAATCGGAGATGATAACGGGGGATTCTCACAATATGTGATTCAAGGTTCAATCAGACAACTTCTTGAATTAGGTTTCCCTTGATCAACAGCGGTCGAACTCACGCCTGCGCGTTTCCGTATTAACGGCAGTTTCCTATGCCCTAGGGTACTGTTGTACTCAACACCTAAAACCTCTAATCCCCGCTTCAAAATGTTGAGAGCTGCGTTGGGATCACGACAGATTTCTAGATGACAACGAGGACATTTATGAGTCCGGGTGCTGAGGGATGTTTTCACCCGATAACCACAGTTAGAACAATCGGCAGATGTGAAGTGGAGGTTGACCGATATCACAGTTTTATCCCAGATTTTTCCAAAGTATTCTAACCATTGGGTGAATTGATACCAACCTGGATCAGAAATCGACTTAGCCAAATGATGATTCTTGACCATGTTTTGTATCTTGAGATCTTCATAGACAACCACATCCTCCTCCCGACATTGAGGTAAGCATCCCACAGGTCTGACACCAGTAGCGGTTTTAGGTGTTAGGTGTGAAGTTTTAATCACCTAAGGCTTAATTAAGCCTGCCTAATTCAAGGGTTTATGCCTAGTCATAGGGAGCATCTCAAGGAAGGGTTTCAGGGTCTCAGGGGGCGTAATGGGGTTGAGCTTACTGACTTTATTACAAAATCTTATCGAAAACTTAACTATTGTAATTGTACAATCCTTAACAGTTTTAGGGAAACCTATAGTCTAGAAAGTACCCCCTAGGGTACTGATTTTGACTGTAGAGATATGCCAAACTTGTAATCAGGATAGGTATATCCTCAGATCTACTTATAGCCAGGGTGTCAATTCATGTTCTTGAAGTCAAAGACGATAGAAGACTTATCAACGCAGCAATTCTTATCTGCCCAGTTGACTTGCCCTCACGCGCCTCCAAAGGCAGGAGCAGACGAAGTATGACAAGACCGAATACCAGTAGTGTTACTGCTACATTATCTCAGTTAACTCAACCCTCACAAACCAGCCATCTAATTGACCGCATCAAAACCCTATCCATTCCTCAATTTAGCTGCTGGTTAGATTTCTTTGCTGCTGATTTTCAACAGTTTCTGGGAGCGATCGCACTGATCAATAATGATGCTCTGGAAACTCGGCTAGAGCAGGTTATAGAGGCTTTAACCCTAAAAGTTGGTCAAGTCCTACAGGCAGACCAAGCCACTATTTTCATGGTTGACACCGACACAGGTCAACTATGGGCAAACATCCCCCAACCTCACACGGACAAAACCATAGAACGCCGGATTCCCCACAATCAGGGTGTTGTGGGTCATGTTGCTGCCACTGGCAAGTCTTTCAATACGTCAGTTGCTTACCATCATCCCCTATTTAACCCAGAATTTGACGAAATCCCTGGCTATCGTACCCAAAGCCTCCTGTGTATGCCAATTTTTAATCGCAATAACCAGGTGATTGCTGTAATAAATTTTTTGAATAAAACTGGCGGTGTGCCCTTCGATAGTACC
>NZ_JAAHHE010000176.1:8745-13079 GCF_010692525.1 Moorena sp. SIO3B2 | reverse complement strand
AAGCGATCGCAATGTCGTGGGGAGCAACTCAGCTTCATTACGAGCTGGAATTACAGCACAAACCTTGGGTAATGATTCCCCTTGACCTACAGACCTGGTAGGGAATTTCTCTATAACCAGCCGTTGGTCTGCTCGCCAAAACTGACCCCGAAATCCTAGTAATCCGATCCAAATCCCTACGGATAGAACAGTGATTCCTAATCCGATTGTATCCATTTGTATTGATACCTATTGCTAATTCTCCACTACAAGTAGCAAAATAACGTAACCAAAGGTGCGCGCACCTTTGAATGTGGTGTGTGAAGTAAAACGGTAAAACATGCAAACCCAAGACAGGATTGTAGAATCAGGGGTTACAGGAGCGATCGCAAATAGCCAAAGCTATTTACTCGCTCAGCAATATCCCGATGGTTACTGGTGGGCAGAACTGGAATCTAATGTCACCATAACAGCGGAAATTATCCTACTCCATAAAATTTGGGGAACTGACAAACAACGACCTTTACATAAAGCGGAAGCCTATCTGCGTTCTCAACAGCGGAAACACGGTGGCTGGGAACTTTTCTATGGTGATGGTGGGCATTTGAGTTGTTCGGTAGAAGCTTATATGGCACTCCGCCTTTTGGGGGTACCCGCCAGCGACTCCGCTTTGGTCCGAGCCAGGGATTTTATTCTCAGACGGGGTGGCATCAGCAAAACCCGGATTTTCACCAAATTTCATTTAGCCTTGATTGGCTGCTATAGCTGGCGTGGGATTCCCTCGATTCCCCCCTGGATAATGTTGTTTCCAGAATGGTTTCCCTTTACGATCTATGAAATGTCTAGCTGGGCAAGGGGAAGTACAGTTCCTTTATTAATTGTCTTTGACCAGAAGCCAGTATTTGAGATTGAGCCAAGGATCAATCTAGACGAGTTATATACCGAAGGAGCTGATCAGGTCAAGTTTGAGCTACCTCGCAATTCCGATTGGACAGATTTATTTGTACTGCTTGATGATGGATTTAAGTTAGCAGAAGACTTGAATTTAGTTCCATTCCGGAAGGAGGGACTGGCAGCAGCAGAAAAATGGGTCTTGGAGAGGCAAGAAGCCACAGGAGACTGGGGGGGAATTATTCCAGCCATGTTGAATTCCCTGTTAGCCTTGCGTTGTCTCAACTATGATCTTGCGGATCCAATCGTGCAACGGGGACTGGAAGCCATTGATCGGTTTGCCATTGAAACCCCTGACAGCTACCGAGTCCAAGCCTGTGTTTCCCCAGTTTGGGATACAGCTTGGGTATTGCGAGCGATGGTGGAATCTGGTTTAGAACCGGATCATCCAGCCTTAGTTCGGGGTGGAGAATGGTTGTTGCAGCAGCAAATACTAGACTATGGGGATTGGGTGGTGAAGAATCCCCAAGGGAAACCAGGAGGATGGGCCTTTGAGTTTCAAAACCGTTTCTATCCTGATTTAGATGATTCCCCAGTAGTGATTATGGCCTTGAATAGCTTGAAACTCCCTAATCAGAAACTAAAGCAGGCAGCCATGGCTCGTGGCTTGGCTTGGATAGCATCAATGCAGTGTAACCAAGGGGGTTGGGCTGCGTTTGATATTAATAATAATCAACACTGGCTCAATTCTCTGCCCTATGCTGACCTGAAAGCTATGATTGACCCTAACACAGCGGATGTGACCGCACGGGTCCTGGAAATGCTGGGTTCGTGTAATTTGTCCATAGAATCCCAAAAGTTGGAGAATGCGATCGCATTTTTGATTCAGGAACAGGAAGCCGATGGCAGCTGGTTTGGTCGTTGGGGGGTTAACTATATCTATGGCACCAGTAGTGCTCTTTCAGCCTTATCTAAAATAGCGCCTCACACCCACCAACGTAGTATCGAACGGGGTGCCGCTTGGCTAGTGAAATGTCAAAACCTCAATGGTGGCTGGGGTGAGACCTGTCTTAGTTACGATGATCCCACTCTTAAGGGACTAGGAATCAGTACTGCATCTCAAACCGCTTGGGCTTTAATTGGTTTAATGGCAGCAGGAGAAGCTACTGGCAACTGGGCAATGGATGCCATTGAGATGGGAGTCAACTACTTAGTGTCAACTCAGCAGCCCGATGGCAGTTGGGATGAAACCGAGTTTACAGGCACAGGTTTTCCCAGTCATTTTTATTTGAAGTACCACTTCTATCAACAATATTTCCCGTTGTTGGCCTTGGGAAGGTATCAAATTTCTATTTCAAGTTGAAGGTTGTTTGTCGGAATGTAGAATTAAGAATGTAGAATGTAGAATGTAGAATTAAGAATGTATAATTAAGAATGCAGAATGTAAAATCCAGAATGGTGAATGGTGAATGTCGAATACAGAATTCCAAATTCTTAATTCTTAATTCTTAATTCTTAATTCTTAATTCTTAATTCTTAACTCTTAATTCTTAATTCTTAATTCTTAATTCTTAATTCCCACGCATCCTGTTTATTGCTAATGCTCAGTCAACCAGACCGTCAAATCTGTGACGGTCTCAAAATCCAACAGCGCCTCGCTCAACTCCTCCAATTGAGCAATAGAAAGCTTTTGAATCCCCTCAAGTAGCTGGTCAGAAATACTACCAAACCGACGGGTGATCAGACGTCTAACGATTGAGTACCCTTCCTCTTGTTTTCCTTCCAGTTTTCCTTCAAGCTTTCCTTCACGTTTTCCTTCAAGTAAACCAAGTTTATGTCCTTTTTGAATGATCTTCTGATAAATTACAGACTCTTGCATCACTTCCTCCGGAAATAATTCTGTGATCAACCTTTGGTCAAACCGCAAACCAGCTAGTAACTGGGTACAAGCGGAGATGTTAGTAAAAGCTAGTGGTTCTTCAATCCTATCCACTGCTGCCGCCACTTGCTCTAATAATCTGTTGGGAGACTCACTGAATGCTAAAGTGGCAAAAGGCAATAAGGCGGGATTGGCCAAAAATTGCAATGGGTCTTGCTCCCACATCCTGATTACTCGATAGCGATGGCTAGTGTTACTCTCGACCAACTGGTTAGTATAAGCTTTGGATGAGGTGGTGAACTTGAGAAATATCACTACCTGCTCTATGGGACAGTTATACTTTTCTTTGAGTCTGACCCAATACTTGAGCATCCGCAATGGTAGGGATGGCTTGGAAGCTGGCAGGGTTTGAAATTCCCACTGTAGGATTTGGTTAGCGGTTTGCAGCAGGGTCAAGGAATCGGCGTGAATCGGTTCAGTATTTAACTCAGTTTTGAGCACCGATATTTCAGTAACTTCAAGACCATGAAGCCACCTGACCAAATCAGCTGGGTAGTTTTCGGCGAGATATTTACAGATATTATCGTAAGCCAAGGTAGTTATCTGTGGTTAAGACTACCTGGCCGAGTTTACAGGATTTGGTCAAAAAAAGCGATCGCATAAGCGCGGAAGCTGAGGCCGTAGGCCACGCTTTGCGAACGCTTCATCGCGTTCGCGTAGGGGCTCTTTGAGAGCATCGCTTTTTTTATTGCTGATGGGATGCCAACCACACAGCTATATCGGTGACGGTCTCAAAATCCAACAACGCCTCGCTCAACTCCTCCAATTGAGCAACAGAAAGCTTTTGAATCCCCTGTTGTAGCTGGTCTGAAACACTCCCAAACCGACGGGTCAGTTGACGTATCACGATTGAGTAACCTTCCTCTTGCCTTCCTTCACGTTTTCCTTCGAGTAAACCAAGTTTATGTCCTTTTTGAATTATCTTCTGATAAATTACAGACTCTTGCATCACGTCCTCCGGAAATAATTCTGTGATCAACCTTTGGTCAAACCGCAAGCCAGCTAGTAACTGGGTACAAGCGGATATGTTAGTAAAAGCTAGTGGTTCTTCAATCCTATCGACTGCTGCCGCCACTTGCTCTAATAATCTGTTGGGAGACTCACTGAATGCTAAAGTGGCAAAAGGCAATAAGGCGGGATTGGCCAAAAATTGCAATGGGTCTTGCTCCCACATCCTGATTACTCGATAGCGATGGCTAGTGTTACTCTCGACCAACTGGTTAGTATAAGCTTTGGATGAGGTGGTGAACTTGAGAAATATCACTACCTGCTCTATGGGACAGTTATACTTTTCTTTGAGTCTGACCCAATACTTGAGCATCCGCAATGGTAGGGATGGCTTGGAAGCTGGCAGGGTTTGAAATTCCCACTGTAGGATTTGGTTAGCGGTTTGCAGCAGGGTCAAGGAATCGGCGTGAATCGGTTCAGTATTTAACTCAGTTTTGAGCACCGATATTTCAGTAACTTCAAGACCATGAAGCCACCTGACCAAATCAGCTGGGTAGTTTTCGGCGAGATATTTACA
>NZ_JAAHHE010000176.1:0-8645 GCF_010692525.1 Moorena sp. SIO3B2 | reverse complement strand
GGGTCAAGGAATCGGCGTGAATCGGTTCAGTATTTAACTCAGTTTTGAGCACCGATATTTCAGTAACTTCAAGACCATGAAGCCACCTGACCAAATCAGCTGGGTAGTTTTCGGCGAGATATTTACATATATTATCGTAAGCCAAGGTAGTTATCTTTGGTTAAGACTACCTGGCCGAGTTTACAGGATTTGGTCAAAAAAAGCGATCGCGTAGCGTGGCCATAGGCCAATCCCTTAGCGGCTCATAAGCGAGCATCGCGTAGCGTGGCCATAGGCCAATCGCTTTTTTTGTGATTGGGCTTTTGGTCTTTTTGGCTTCCCCCTGAAATAAAAATCTGCTCTATCTCCCCCTCTTCCCCGCCTATCTCCTCAAAAGAATTGGTAGTCTTACCCGACTAGGCTAGGTAGAAATATAGTCATCAAAAATTGGTTTTCTTGTAGCCCACCAATATTGGATAGTATTACCAGGCCACAAAGCGAATACTCTGCCATCTTTATTTTGATACCAGCTCATACAGTTTTCTTTTGTCCACACCCTTTTTGCCATAGTTTTCCCTAAATCCTGATAATAACGTCTCATGGCTTCCTCCTTCACTTCCAGAGATTTCCAGTCTTCTGTGAGCATTTTATTCAAGCAGCCAATAATATAATTAACTTGGCACTCTACCATTAAAATAACCGAGCTATGACCCAAACCAGTATTCGGTCCTAAAAGACTAAAAAAGTTAGGGAAATTGGAAACAGAAATACCAAGATACGCTTCTGGTTCGTTGCCCCATATCCCCGCTAGACTCTCTCCGTTGCTACCACGTATATCCATTTTTTTGTAGGACAAAGAGTTAAATCCTGTAGCATAGATAATAGCGTCAACTTTATAGTCTTTTCCTGGTTCGGTTACCAGACTATCAGCCGTTATTTTATCTATCTTATCTGTAATCAATTCTACATTCTTTCGGTTCAGGGTTTGATAAAAGTCGTTATTAATTAAAATTCGTTTACAACCTGGTTGATAGCTGGGCATCACCGCATCCCGTACTCGGGAGTCAGCAATTTCCTGGTGTATGCGTTTTTCCAATTGTTTTCGCAGGTACTTACCGAGAAAACTTCCAGTAATGAATAGGGGAAAACTGATTAAGTCATTACGTAAGTATAGTAATCCCCGGTGGAGTTGCATCAGAATAGGGAAGTTCTTAAAATACCATTGCATCTGGGCTGAATAAGTCCCATCGTCTCGCTTAGTAATCCAGTTAGGAGTTCTTTGAAAAATCAATAGTTGTTTCACTTTTTTGGCAACTTCTGGGATAAATTGAACTGCACTCGCTGCAGTTCCTACAACTGCCACAGTTTTATCAGTTAAATCAAAGCTGTGATTCCATCTAGCTGAGTGAAACGAGACTCCTTTGAAGGTTTCCAAGCTACCCAAATTCGGTAGTTTGGGTAAATTTAAACCTCCCCAGGCACTGATCAGTATGTTAGCTGTTATAGTTTTATTATCAGCTGTGTCAACATACCAGAGGCAATTTTTGGCATTGAAATGGGCGCTAATAACCTCTTGATTAAAACGGATATGGGGATAAATATTGTATTTACGTGTGCAGTGTTCTAAGTATTTCAATATCTCTGGCTGAGAGGGATAAACTTGGTTCCAATCATATTTCATCTCAAAAGAGTAACAATATAAATGAGCGGGAATGTCACAGGCACATCCTGGGTAGTTATTATCCCGCCAAGTCCCTCCAATTCCAGAGTATTTTTCTAGAATAATGAAAGGTATTTTGGCTTTTTTCAGTTTAATAGCCATGCAGATACCAGACATGCCGGCACCAATAATAACTACTTGCATTTTTATTATTTTTATGTTATGATTACTGGTGATTATTCGTTTTATTGTTTAGTTGGATAGTTCCCAAAACGCGATAATCGAAGTTTAGATAAAAATCCCAACCAGCAAAGGTCAAAAGTGAGTATTCAGCTATCAGCTATCAGCTATCAGCTATCAGCTATCAGCTATCAGCTATCAGCTATCAGCTATCAGCTATCAGCTATCAGCTATCAGCTATCAGCTATCAGCTATCAGCTAATGCGCTACTTGAGGTGCTTTTGAATAAAACAAGTAAGCATTGGAATAATGCTGAGTAAAGTCACCTCCCAGCGTCGTTCGCACAGCGTGGCCATTCGCGTAGCGTGGCCGAAAGGCCAAGGCCAAAGCCTGTGCCACAAAACTGACGGCTGACGGCTGACGGCTGACGGCTGATGGCTGAATGCTTACGGTCAAAAAAATGCTACCATTAAATAATATAATAAATATCAAAAAAAGCAATTATGGGGAGCCTTGAAGGCAAAGTAACCTTAGTCACGGGTGCCAGCCGTGGTATTGGTAAAGGAATTGCGATTGGCCTTGGAGAGGAAGGTGCTACGGTATATATTACCGGTCGTAGTCTCGACAGTTCCAATGTCACAGAGGGAGTTTCCGGTAGTCTTCGGGAAACCCAATTAGCTGTGCAAGATGCTGGTGGTATTTGTATTCCGGTAATGGTAGATCATAGCGACGACCAACAAGTGCGCTTACTCTTTGAACGGATTCAAGATGAGCAGAAGGGACAACTGGATCTGCTGGTCAATAATGCGTTTTCAGGAGTGCAGGCATTGAAAGAGGGATACGAAAAACCATTTTGGGAATGCGTTGACAATCTTTGGGATGCTGTCAATGATGTCGGTCTCCGCAGCCATTATATTGCCAGTGTTTTTGCAGCTCGACTGATGATTCAGCGTCAGCAGGGGCTCATTTGCACCATCTCATCCTGGGGCGGCATGTCTTACATCTTTGGTGCCGCATACGGGGCGGGTAAAGCCGCTTGTGATCGACTTGCTGCGGATATGGCTGTTGAACTGAAGCCATATAATGTGGCATCCCTTTCGATTTGGCCAGGCATAGTTGGTACCGAGCATATTTCCAGTTTGGCTTTGCAAATGGGAGAAGATAAACCACGTAATCAGCAAAGCCAAGTGATCTCTCAAGGCTATAATTGGGAAACTCCTTTACTAACAGGGCGCGTTATTGCTGCCCTTGCTGCAGACCGAACTGTAATGCGCTTTACAGGCCGTGTTCGAATTGTTGCAGAACTAGCTGATTACTATGGAATCATCGATAAAGACGGTTTACGTCCGGTATCACTACGCTCTCTACGTTTTATAGCTCCAATGTTTTGGCCAGCATTAATAAAATATGCGTCGCTGATACCTAACATTAATGTACCCTGGTTTTTATTACTATGGGGAATACTCCAATCTCCTAAAATTTAACCCAGAGCAAAAATTTGAACCATATGAGTGATCTCCATGGAGCTGTGGTACTCATCACCGGTGCCTCCGGTGGATTCGGTCAGGAACTGACTCGGCAATTATTAGAAGCTGGTAGCCATTTGATCCTCACCGATCTTGATGAAACTCTTCTTAAAGAGCGTGCCGAAGCTATTCAACGGGAGGTTAAAACTGGGGATATACTTGCTCTTTTGGGGATTAATCTTTCTGAACGTGACGGATGCGAAACCCTTTATCGTCAGGTTAAAGACCTGGGAATAGAAATCGATATTTTGATCAACAATGCTGGCATTGGGCTTTTTGGTCGCATGGACGAAGTTCCTGGAGAAACATGGGAAAGGCTGATGCAGGTAAATCTGCTGGCACCAATGCGGTTAAGTTCTCTATTTGCCGCTGATATGATTAGACGTCGCCAAGGTCACATAGTTAATATTTCCTCTGCTGCTGGCTGGATAGCACCCGCTGGCATGGCTCATTATGGTGCTAGTAAATTCGGGTTGCGAGGATTCAGCGAAGGGCTTTTAAATGAAGTTAAAATTTACAACGTCAAGGTTACAGCTGTTTATCCCTTTTACAGCCGTACTCCCATTCTTCAGTCGGAACAGTACGGAACCCTTGCCAAAGAAAATCAGGGGTTGTCGGACTTTATAATAACTGATCCGGCTAAGGTCATGGCCGAAACGATTCAAGGAATTATTGATGATAAATCTCAGGTTTTTCCTGATCGAATGGCAAAAATTATCTCAGTTATTAAACGTTTTTTTCCCCAATTATTAAACTGGATTCTTAATGGGTTCAATCGGAAGCCAAAAGCCAATGTATAGGATTTATATAGCAAAGGAAACAGCGGATCATCGGAGTAGGGAGTAGGGATAAGCAAGGGTTGGGTTTGGCGAGAAGCCCACACTTACTAGGGTATGAAGTGTGGGAGCATGGCACTGAGCTTGGATGTGTACGCATCCGGTTTATTGTTGATGCTCAGCCAACCACACAGCTACATCGGTGACTGTCTCAAAATCCAACAGCGCCTCGCTCAACTCTTCCAATTGAGCAATAGAAAGCTTTTTAATCCCCTGTTGTAGCTGGTCGTCAACACTCCCAAACCGACGGGTCAGTTGACGTATAATGATTGAGTACCCTTCCTCTTGTTTTCCTTCGCGTTTTCCTTCCAGTTTTCCTTCACGTTTTCCTTCCAGTAAACCCAGTTGATGTCCTTTTTGAATGATCTTCTGATAAATTACAGACTCTTGCATCACGTCCTCCGGAAATAATTCTCCAATCAACCTTTGGTCGAACCGCAAACCGGCTAGTAACTGGGTACAAGCGGATATGTTAGTAAAAGCGGATGGTTCTTCAATCCTATCTACTTCTGCCGCCACTTGCTCTAATAATCGTTTAGGGACTTGCATGTAAAAAAAATACCAATTAAAGTAGGGTGGGCAAAGTTATCTTATCTATAAGACTCATTTGAACCAAAATGTTTTTGCCCACCCTACAAGCTAAAATCTGGTATTTTATTTTTTGGCTACTCCCTTAGGAGATTCACGCTTATGCCAGAGTGGCAAAGGGCAATAAGGCGGGATTGGCCAAAAATAGCTCAGGGTCTTGCTCCCACATCCTGATTACTCGATAGCCATGGCTGGTTTTACCCTCCAGCAACTGGTTAGTATATGCTTTGTTTGAGGTGGTGAACTTGAGAAATATCACTACCTGCTCAATCGGACAGTTATACTTTTCTTTCAGTCTGACCCAATACTTGAGCATTCTCAATGGTAGGGATGGCTTGGAAGCTGGCAGGGTTTGAAATTCCCATTGCAGGATTTGATTAGCGGTTTGTAGCAGCGTCAAGGAATCGGCGTGAATCGGTTCAGTATTTAACTCAGTTTTCAACACCGATATTTCAGTAACTTCCATACCATGAAGCCACCTGACCAAATCAGCTGGATAGTTTTCGGCGAGATATTTACATATATTATCGTAAGCCAAGGTAGTTATCTTAGGTTAACAGTACCTGGCCGATTTTACCGGATTTGGTCAAAAAAAGCGTACCCATCCATCGTGATTATGCTTTTGGCTTCCCCCTGTGATCAAAATCTGCTCCAATCACCCATTCTCTTTTTCCCCATCACCAACACTATCGACGGCGCTGTTGCAATTTGCGATAAACATCCCGTACATCAACCTGATGGTAAGCCATAGCAACTAGGCTGTGGTAGAGCAAGTCCGCTACTTCAGATGCGATCGCATCCGGGTCATCATCCTTACAAGCCATTACCACTTCTGCAGCTTCTTCCCCAATTTTTTTAAGAATCTTATTATCCCCACCCTTAAACAACTTACAGGTATAAGACCCTTCTACTGGATGGTCACGGCGATCGCAAATTATCTCAAACAACTGAGACAAGGTATCTGCTGGAGGGGCTACTTTCTTACTCTCCACTTGATGGAAACAGCTACGCTCACCGAGATGGCAGGCAATATCACCAATTTGTTCCGCCGTCACGAGTAAAGCATCACTGTCACAATCGTAGCGGATGGATTTTATCCTTTGTAAATGCCCAGATGTAGCACCCTTGTGCCACAATTCCTGACGAGAGCGACTCCAAAACCAGGTTTCTCCTGTATCGAGGGTTTTTTGCAATGACTCCCGATTCATCCAAGCCATCATTAATACCGTACCATCAAGGTAATCTTGGACAATGGCTGGCACTAGTCCTTGATCGTTGTAGCGAACTTGGTCAACTGGGATAGCTTGGCTAATGGAAGTCGGTTCAGATGCTGACATAGTTTTAGGCAACGGATGGAAACACCCAGCGGGTCAAACAGCTTTAATGAGATACACCCTACAAGATACCACCCCTGATATCCAATTGATCAGTATTGATCAGTAAATATTGATCAGTAAATCTGCATTCTTTCTTTACAAATTCAAAACGGATCAGTCTCCATAGGATAATAATCTCTTGTCCAGTATTGCCCCTAAGCCGAAGTTCCCTGAAGTGCGACCCAAGGGCGATTTACTCGCCCATTGGAAAGCGCACTTTGGCCGAAGTTACCTATTGCCCTGTTTAAGGGGGGTAATGGGGTGATCGCCTTTTCCCTTATTTTCAACTAACTCGTACACTATTAATATTAGGAGACTATTTTGGTTAGCACTACCTCGTTTAAAACCACTAAATCACAAGAAATTTTCAGCGCCGCCCAGGAGCTAATGCCAGGAGGGGTCAGCTCCCCAGTCAGAGCCTTTAAATCAGTAGGCGGAGAACCGATTGTATTTGACCAAGTTAAAGGAGCATACATCTGGGATGTAGATGGCAACCAGTACATTGACTATGTAGGTACCTGGGGACCAGCCATTTGCGGTCATGCTCATCCGGAAGTTATTGGGGCATTGCACCAGGCTCTAGACAAGGGTACCAGTTTTGGAGCTCCCTCGGCTCTAGAGAACGTGCTAGCACAAATGGTGATTGACGCTGTTCCTAGTATTGAAATGGTGCGGTTTGTCAATTCTGGCACCGAAGCCTGTATGGCAGTGCTGCGCCTGATGCGTGCCTTCACAGGACGGGACAAAATTATCAAATTTTCTGGCTGCTACCATGGTCATGCCGATATGCTGCTGGTACAAGCTGGTTCTGGAGTCGCTACTCTAGGTTTACCCGATTCCCCTGGTGTTCCTAAGTCTGCCACTGCTAATACCTTAACTGCTACCTATAATGACCTGGACGAAGTTAAAGCTTTATTTGAGCAATATCCCAATGAGATTGCTGGGGTCATCCTAGAACCTGTGGTGGGGAATTCTGGTTTCATCACTCCTGTGCCTGGTTTTCTTGAAGGCTTGCGGGAAGTTACTCAAAACCATGGCGCTCTACTGGTGTTTGATGAAGTGATGACTGGCTTCCGGATTGCCTACGGTGGTGCTCAGGAGAAATTTGGCATCACTCCTGACTTGACTACCCTAGGGAAAATTATCGGTGGTGGTTTGCCCGTGGGAGCCTATGGCGGACGAAAGGATATCATGTCCATGGTGGCACCAGCTGGGCCAATGTATCAAGCCGGAACCCTGTCTGGGAATCCTTTAGCCATGACAGCAGGCATTAAAACCCTGGAGTTACTGAAAAAACCGGGTACCTATGAACAGCTAGAGACTATTACTAAAAAGCTCTCCGAGGGATTGCTGCAAATTGCTAAAGATAGCGGTCATGCAACTACTGGTGGGTACATCAGCGCTATGTTTGGCATGTTCTTTACTGGTGTTCCTGTTCACAATTTCGATGATGCCAAAACCTCTGATTTATCCAAATTCACTCCTTTCCATCGTGGCATGTTAGAGCGTGGGATCTACCTAGCCCCCTCACAATTTGAAGCAGGATTTACTTCCCTAGCTCACACCGAGGAGGATATTGACCGCACATTAGCAGCAGCTAAGGAAGTCATTTCTGGTATCAAGCCATAGTAGTCTAGAGTGTAAGCATTTAGCTATCAGCTATCAGTTATCAGCTATCAGTTATCAGCTATCAGTTATCAGCTATCAGCTATCAGCTATCAGCTATCAGCTATCAGCTATCAGCTATCAGCTATCAGCTATCAGCTATCAGCTATCAGCTATCAGCTATCAGCTATCAGCTATCAGCTATCAGCTATCAGCTTATGGGTCCCAGCGTCGAAGCCTGTGCCACGCTACTTGATTTGCTTTTGAATAAAATAAGCTGAAGGCTGACGACTGACGGCTGACGACTGACGGCTGACGGCTGACGGCTGACGGCTGACGGCTGACGGCTGATAGCTGATAACTTACTTATCGATAGTTAGTAAATTGCAAAGCAATCGGCAAATCTTCTTGCTTCAACCGCTGGATGATATTTTGTAAGTCATCCTTAGATTTGCTAGTTACTCTAACTGAATCACCTTGAATCGAGGCTTGTACTTTTTTAAATTCATCTCGAATCAATTTGGTGATTTTTTTACTATATTCTTGGCTGATGCCTTTTTTTAGCGTGATTTCTTGGCGAACACGATTACCACTAGCTGATTCTATTTTACCATAGTCGAAGATTTTTTGCGAAAGTTCCCGTTTCGCAGCTTTGGTACGAAGAACAGTATGCACAGCATCTAGGGTAAATTCACTATCAGTATTGATGGTGATAGATTCTTCTCCTAATTCGACAGTGGTTTTAGTATCTTTGAGGTCGTAACGACTTTTGATTTCACGAATAGTTTGATCCACAGCATTGACCAACTCTTGTCGATCAAAATCACTAACAATATCAAAAGAATAAGTACTAGCCATAATTAATAACGGTCAGCGGTAGGCCGTGAGCAATGGT
>NZ_JAAHHE010000175.1:0-13080 GCF_010692525.1 Moorena sp. SIO3B2 | reverse complement strand
TTCATTGGGTGTCGCTTCTTGCTTCAATTATTACCTCTCCTGGTTTTTGCTCACACAGTGTATCACCCTTAGCTTGTCCTAATTGATCGTACTTAGATTGCTCAGGAAATACTCTGATTTCAACGATATTCTTTCGCTCAGATTTGCTCCAGCTTCTCTTACCTGTAAGCCCAAGGCAGACAGGTTGACCAGATTTTTCCAATTCTTTTAATACTCCCTGAAAATCCGATGAATTTTTCTTGGCACCTTCATCTATATTTATCAAGGAGAAATGGTGACTATTTGGTTGTCTGTCAGTCCAAACTTCATAGGTTGCTGCCTTTTTATAATTGTTATAAAGATTAGTATCGGTATTTATAATTTTAGTACCAACCCACTCTTGGGGAACTGGATTTGTTTCGGTCTTCGGTAGAATAAAATCTATCACGAAATACAATAGTGTAATTCCTGAAGCCAAAATACCAATACCACTACTGATCCTTTTCCAATGGGGGATACTGAAACTTATAGTAACCTGTTCAAGCAGTGTTTTGTCTTGTGATTGGGTATGATTGGCATAGGCAGAATGTGTGGTATTTTGATTCTGCAAAGGATTTTTACTCATTGAACTTTTCCTATATTCCTACAAGGACGTATAGGAAAATAATCCCAAGATTCTACAAGTGATAGATATAATAATTACAATCCTTGACATGTAAAAGCAGCCCAGTATAATGGGTGTGCAAAAGGTTTGTCACTACCTTTAACTTTATTAAACAGTTGCTGCCAAAGTTTCCTTAACTTGTGATCAAAAGGTAACTGCCTCTGCCGAATCCACTGCTCCAGTTTGTAGAGAGTAGTATCTCGGAGCCAACGTTGAGCTTGGCTGAGTGCTATAGCGGCTGATGTTTCATTTTTGAGATTTTCATAAAACTTGATCATCAGAAATGTTGTGGAAAGGTCATTCACTTCCCAGAGACTGCTAACCACATTGGAACTGCCTGCATAGAGAAAGCCACTGGGCAAACTTGTGTACTCATCACTGAGACTAGTAATGTCTGTCAATCCTGTCTCACAAGCAGAGAGAGTAACCAAGCGGGATTGTGTTAAGTCAAGTTCAAATACTTCCTCTAAAGTTAAGTATCCATTATTTGCTAAGTCTTCATTATTTGCTAAGTCTTTATTATTTGCTAATCTAAGCCCTGATTCTAGAGGTGAAGCTAAGTTGAAGTAACCATGGCAAGAAAAGTGAACAATGTGAGCATTCTGTAGAGCCTCTTCCTGATTCAATGCCTCTTTAGTAGCAGCTTGTTTAGCCAAGATATAAGCCTGGTCAAAGTAGGCACTAATAGCAGTTACTTCAAGGTCAGTAAAGTGTAAGTCGTTAGTGGGATTTTGGACAATGAACAGACGATCAAGATTATGCTGTTGAGATGAGGTATGTCTTGCCTCTACAGTTTGCAATAGCTGGCAGCTGGGAGCATAACTTACTCCACCAGGGTAGAGGTCTAACAGGCAATTTTGACGTTTTTGTTGAACAATATCATCTTTTGCCAGAGGCAATTCTCTTTTCGTATGTTCTGCCCTAAGTTGAGTAGATATTGCCAGAGATTCTCCGAGAGTCAAATTATTAAGTAATTCAGTAGCGCTATTCTGACTGTTGACTTTGGCATCTTGACCTCCTACCTCTAGGGCGTGGAGGGGAAACATATGGAGAAAGCGATGGGGGATTAGAATCAGTCTCTGGCAGTTTATGGGAATCAGAGAGAGTAAATGCTTGAGGTTTAGAATATCAGCAAGTTGCCGTAAACGATCATCTAATTCATTTCGCCATTGTTGCCTATTATCATAGTAGGAACTGAGATAGCTACTAGTCCAATCTAACAAGGTTTGTAGGTCTTCTGGGGAAGCTTGCAAAACCGTGGGCATATGGCTGCAGGATGTGACAATGAAAGTTAAAAACGTCTCGCTTGTGACATACCACTCGATCAGAGCAGTTTGCTGATCGGGCAGCAATTGCTTAATCTGTTTAAAAGAGATGGGTTCAATTTTCTGAGTAAGGTTAAAGGCAGGATCGATGGGGTGAATATCATGCTTGATTAACTGATCTAGTTGTCTGATCAGTTGCTCCAACTTAGTACGGTTTTGCTTTATATCAGTAGAGGGATCAAAACTACCATCTGTAGATCTAATGCTTTCTTCGATATTAAGCCTACGCTGTTCCCTGACAATTTCCCGACGCAGGCGATCTAGCTCTTTGAGGACAGTTTTGGGAATGTTGCCTTTGGGGTAAAGGTCTTTGGTTGCCAGTATTTCAACAAGGTTACGAGCTTTGCTGCGCTCGACGTATTCAAGAGCCCGGTCAAACTGTTCGATATTGATGCAGGCTTGCACCATGTTGCTGTAAACATCTATCGCTGCTGAGAGAATCTCTTCACGCCTTGCCTCAGTACTAGCCCAGGTACGGCTTTGCTCGACCGCTTCAATAGCAATATCATACCCTTCAATGGCTTCTGTCCAGAAGCCAGCAGCAAAAGCTGTATCGCCTAAATTCCGTCCAACCCTAAGGCAGTCTACTGGAAAAGCTTTAGGCAAAAAAACCTCTAAAGCATTTTTATAGTAAGTTAGTGCCTTGGCAATCTGTCCCAACTCGCGATAAGCAGTAGCTAAATTGCTCTGAGTCCTAGCCCATTGTTCTGGGAATGCCTCGCGGGTGTAAACCTGTAAGGCTCTTTGGCAGCAGGCAATAGCTTGTTCTAGATTTTCAGCTCTGTTTCCACGAATGCGATCGCTATAGGCAATGGCCAGATTACTTTGAGTAGCAGCCCAATCAATCGGAAAAGCCTCTCTAGTGCGGACTTCTAAAGCACCATGGTAGGCTTGAATCGACATTTCCAGGTTTGTTGCTTTGTCACCTCGAATACGCTCCCGGTAAGCAACTGCTAAGTTGTTTTGGGTCATTGCCCAAGCCTCGGGAAATGCTGAACGAGTATAAACCTGTAGAGCACTTTGGCTGCAGGCAATAGCTTGTTCTAGATTTTCAGCTCTGTTTCCACGAATGCGATCGCTATAGGCAATGGCCAGATTACTTTGAGTAGCAGCCCAATCCATAGGAAAAGCCTCTCTAGTACGGACTTCCAAAGCAGCATGGTAAGCCCGAATGGACATTTCCAGGTTTGTTGCTTTGTCACCTCGAATACGCTCCCGGTAAGCAACTGCTAGGTTGTTTTGGGTCATTGCCCAAGCCTCGGGAAATGCTGAGCGAGCATAAACCTCTAGAGCATTTTGATAGCAAGCAATGGCTTGTTCCAGATTCTCAGCTCTGTTTCCACGGATTCGATCGCTATAGGCAGTTGCCAGATTACTTTGAGTAGCAGCCCAATCCATAGGAAAAGCCCCTCTAGTGCGGACTTGCCAAGCAGCATGGTAGGCTTGGAGTGCCATTTCCAGGTTCTCAGCTCGATCACCGCGAATGCGTTTGCTGTAGGTCGCACCTAAGTTATTATATAATTTAGACCACTGTTGAGGAAATGCCTCGCGAGTATAAACCCGCAAAGCATTTTGATAGCAAGCAATGGCTTGCTCTAAATTCTCGGTCTTTTCCCCATAAATGCGATCACTATAGGCATTTGCTAAATTGTTTTGAGTAGCAGCCCATAGCTCTGGGAATTCATTACAGGTATATACTCGTAAAGCATGTTGATAGCAAGCAATGGCTTGCTCCAGATTCTCAGCTCTATCTCCCAAAATGCGGTCTTTATATCCATTGCCCAGATTATTTTGGATTATGCCCCACTCCTCTGGAAAGGCTTCCAGGGTGAAGGTCGTTAGTCCAATTTCAAATCCAGTGATTGCAATCTCCAGATTGATTGCTCTATTACCTAGCGGAAACTGCTGAATCAAGTTACTGAAATCGCTAACTATAACAGCGATATATTGTTCTTGTTCTGGCTGGTTTTCCGATAGTATTACCTCAAACCAGACTCTCAAAATTTGAGTTAAGTTATCATCTAGTTTGTCCAGATTTGCTTGTAGTAATGGATAGACCACCTGAGGATTACCCTGACTCTCCGCAGTTGCCTGTAAAACCTCCATCAAAAACTCAACATAGTCTTCAGAAGTAGATAAGGCGGCTGAGTTACTTTTTTTAGTTGTCTGACTCTTAACCTGCTCTAATCCCCCCAGCGCTTCAGCTAATTGCTCTGCTAGGTTTTGCAACCAATCAGCCGCTTTACGATCACCCTGTTCTACAAGTGTTTCGGAAACTCCTACCATTGTGAGTATCAGGTTTTTATCTATCAACTCTTGATTAGCTCTCAAAATTTCTGATTCTTTACCACTAGAGCAGGTAAGTAAAGCATTGATTAATTTTAAATAAGCTTTACTAGATTGTTCATCCATAATTTAATTACTGGGTCTGAGTCACGTTTATCAGTCACTGACAAGACCAGGTAGTATGTGCTTTCAATGATTAATAATCCCCCGTCAGAACCACCATGCAATCTGTCAGGGGAACTATAACAGTCATTGGATTACTCTACTGTAAGGTTGGGCTGATTTTCCGCTTTGAGTTAGTCATGACTGCAAGTACTCCCTGATTTTGGGTGCAAATTCTTGAAGGCAACGGTCGTGAAATCGAGCAGTTGCTTTCAGTTTAGTACCTAAGCAGTCTGCAATTTCTTGCCACTCATAACCATAGACCCTCAGTAGTGCAATTGCTCGAAAATTTGCTTTGGGAAGCTTCCGCATATGCCTACACCTGAAAAGTCTTTCTGGATCTTCTCTGATACAATCCACAATCTGTTCGGAAAGCAGAGGAGCTGTTTCAGAAGGGAGGATGTCTAACAACACATAAGACTCATCAGTCTGACCAGACTCAGAATTGCTAATTGGTGTATAGATAGAAACTGTTTTGATCCATTTCTTTGTTCCCCGCTTGACAAAGGAATAGTTGCCGATGTGATCGTTTGCACTCTTGTTAACTATGTGAGTTTTAATAGATTTCACATAACGCGAGAGGCTTCCTATTTTAGGATCAATTTCCCTATTCTGAATCTTCCTAGTAAGTCTCAGACTAATTTCTTGCTTAGTTACTTCAGTAACCTCTTGGTAAATTTCCCTTGGTAATTCATGGTTTTTTGGAGACAATTTAAGCCAATCAGGTTTGGAAATTTCTTCTGAAATCAGCTTTCCCAGGGCACGATTCTGCTCGAAGCTCCTGGACGGTAGGTTCTGAGCTTTCAGACCCATAGCATTTATGTGATCATCCCATTTAGATCCAGTGATATCCTTGTTTTCCTCATTGTTCACCTCAGAGAAAGCCTGCTTGTCCTTTTCATTCATAGAGGAGTGTCCTTAAATTAGGTGTTTTTCTCTCTGGACACCGGTTGTCAGCTAAAACTCAGATATGAAGTTCTGCACCACAACCCGCTTAGCTACTTGTATCGAAAAAATCCTGAAGTTCTACAAACGAGCAAAATTTTTTTTATCTTACTCAAATACCATTTTTAAAATTCAGCTGGGGAAAAGTAAGTTTTAGGGATAAGTTGCTTTAACAGTTGCATAATAATATAGTGATTCAAACTGTTAATAAATATAGCGCTATATTTATTAACAGTAAAATTCATAACTATTGACGGCTTCAGCTCAAGGATGAAGTATGCAAGATAAAGAAAGGTAACTATTCAGGGATGAACAGATATAGCTCAAAGCATACCAGTTGTTGAACAACCGATAAATTAAACTATTTCATCCTTCATAATTAATACCTAATACTTCATCCTTTATCCTTCATACTTTATCCTTCATAAGCTTATTTTAAAATACTGCGCAGCATCCAAGCCGTTTTCTCATGTATACTCATCCGTTCCGTCAACAGGTCAGCTGTGGACTCATCGTTAGCACGTTCAGCGGCTGGGAAAACAGACCGTGCAGTTCTTACCACTGCCTCATTGGCTTCCACTAGCAAGCGCACCATTTCCTCAGCCTCTGGAACATCACTGGTTTCTGGGATGGACGATAATTGCGCATACTGACTGTAGCTGCCAGGAGCAGGATAGCCTAGGGTACGGTGCGGCTCGTTCTTGGTAGGAGCTTCTCGTAGTAGAGAAGGGTATGACCAAGGGGATTCGCGGGGTAAAAACCCGAAATCCTAACTATCAATCGGATGTGGGTGAAAGTCCCACCCTTTAGGAGATAAGTGACTCCCTACCTGGCCACACCGAACGGGCGGCATCCCGCAGAGTGACGCTGGCAACAGGGCGCAATCAGTTGACCAAAAGCAGGTAGCAACACTGGCGCTAACGGGGAGGCGACACGGTCTAAGTAGTCCTAGAAAAGTGTCTTATAGGCTAACCACAACCTGAACAAACCATGTGGAATACATCCTCTACTCTCACAGAATCTTTGTGCTAATATCTGTAATCTCCGAGAGGAGGATAGGCAAATTGGACTGGCCTAAATCGCCAAAACAATCTGATTGATGGAACGAGTAAAAACGACAGCAATATGGGTCTGAGGAACGGTCGTAACCTCGGTAAACTATGTCAAGTGTAATCCCCACTGTCGGGTAAGATGTGCTCAAAACTGGGCACGGGTTCTCAGAATATGTTCAACAAGCGTAGAGACTGGTTAGACGCATGAGTAAAAAACATAGCGAACTATGGAAAAGTCTGAAGTGGAGAAAACTCCGCCAAGACCTATTCCGCCTACAAAGAAGGATATATAAAGCGGTTCAAGCTGGCGACCTGAGGAAAGTCAGGTCTTTGCAAAAACTGATAATGAAATCCCGTTCAGCTCAACTTTTGGCCGTCCGTCAAGTGACCCAATTAAATCAGGGAAAACGCACTGCCGGTATTGATGGAAAGGAAAGCCTGAATTACCGCGAGCGAATGGAATTGGTAGAAACATTGAACCTCTATGGCCTCACCTGGAAACATAGTGGACTACGGGAAGTCCCAATCCCTAAAAAGAATGGAAAAACCCGGATGTTGAAAATACCAACCATCGCTGATAGAGCCTGGCAATGCCTAGTGAAATATGCCCTCGAACCTGCACACGAAGCTAACTTTCACGCTCGGAGTTACGGGTTTAGGACTGGGCGTAGTGCGCACGATGCCCAAAAGCAAGTATTCCAAAACCTGAATGCTGCGAAAAAGGGCATCAAAAAGAGAGTCATCGAACTAGACATTAAAAAGTGTTTTGACCGTATCTCCCACAAATCCATCATGGATAGGTTGTTAGCACCAGCTAGTCTGAAAACAGGGGTATTCAGATGTTTAAAGGCTGGCATCTGCCCGGAATTCCCTGAACAAGGAACGCCCCAGGGAGGAGTAGTCAGTCCACAAAAGCGCCAACATAGCACTTGACGGAATAGAAGATATACACCCATCCGTTCGGTACGCGGACGACATGGTTATCTTCCTAAAACCAAAAGATGACGCAGAAAAAGTCCTCCAAAAGGTGGAAAAATTCTTAGACGAACGAGGTCTCGAAATCAGTCAAGAAAAGACCTTGATAACCAAAACGACAGACGGATTTGACTTCCTTGGCTGGCATATGCGAGTCAAGAAAAACGGAAAATTCCATTGCACTCCCTCAGTGGATAATCACAGGAAAATACGTGAGAAGATTAAAGCCGTGGCCAACAGCTCGAATTATGGTTCAAAAGTCAAAGCTAAAAAGTTGGCACCCATTGTAAGAGGATGGCGAAATTATCACAAATGGTGTGACATGAGCAGCTCTCGGGACAGCTTATGGTTCATGGATGAAGCGGCAAGGAGAAAGTTTATAAAGGAGAAGAACGTCAACAAACATCAAGCCGTCGAACTATGTAAAAAAGCCTTCCCCAATGTAGGGTACGAACAAAATAAGCACGTGATGGTTAAAGGGACTAAGTCCCCTTATGACGGAGACTTAGTCTACTGGAGCAAGCGAAATAGCAAACTCTACGACAATCATACTGCGGATGCATTGACCAAACAAAACCATTCTTGTGGATACTGCGGAATGAAATTCATCGATAAGGAAAGAGTTCACCTCCACCACATTGATGGAAATCATGACAACTGGAAGAAGGACAATCTCATGGCTGTCCACCAAAGTTGTCACCAACAAATCCACTGGAGCAAGTCGAAAGACAAGCCGAGAGGTTGAGAGAATTTAGGAGCCGTATGAGGCGAAAGTTTCACGTACGGCTTTGAAGGAGAGGTGCTCCGGGTAATACCGGACATCGACTCTAATAATCCGCTCTGCTACGGCATCCACTGCTAAAGCTAACTCATTGTACTGTTGCTCAAACATCAGGTGTAGGGAGTTGAACATTGGTCCAGTAACATTCCAGTGGAAGGCATGGGTTTTCAGATATAGGGTATAAGTATCCGCTAGCAGACAAGACAGTCCCTCAGCAATCTCTTTGCGGTCTTGTTCATCAATACCAATATTGACAGGTACAATCGTTGCCATAGTACTCTCCTAAAGGTTTCTAGTCCAAACTAATAGTAGCGACGGTCAGCTTTAAACAGCTTAACTTTAAGCAATTGGAGTTTCCTTGGGAATACACCCAAGGTATGAACCTATTTTTGTCCCAAAATTGCTAATTTTCAGGCTAAATGCCGTTTTAAGACGGAGCGAGGAGCGCGACGCACGCGGCACTTAATGGTTTTTTTTCCTAAACGCTGGTGTGCTTCGTAACGGTGGCAACCAGAAAAACCATAGTATTGCCCATCTACTTCTAACACATCAATGGGTTCGAGCAAACCCTCTTTGGCAATTGATTCCATTAGCGCCGCCACCTTGTTTGGATCATTTTGTCGTGGTAGGGGACGGCGGATTTGCTCTAGGGGAATTTCTTTGATGTTTACCATAGTGCTAGGACTTTGTCAATTTAGTTTTGATGGTAATGGGGTTGCGGGTTAGGGCTTCGGTTAATGGTTTTAGTACCTAATGTAAGTGTGCCTAATCTAAGCATTCCTAATCCCTAATACAAGGATTCCCGTAGGGACTAGGGTCGGGTAGAATAGGAAAAATTAACCAAGGGCTCGTAAACAACTCACCGCTAAGTCTTGTGGCCTACGGCCGACCCTGCGCGAACAGACTATAGCGGGAGCTTTCAAGCTCAAAGTTTACCAGTCTAAGTTCTATAAGAACTACGTTATTTCCAAGAGTTAAATTCCTACCTGGGGATGCGTAGCTAGTCCCTAGCTCTAGAACCCGGTCGTTAAACAGGTGTAGTTGAGTTAAGCCAGTGCGATTGGGAAAGTACCGAGAAATAACTTTGACTAAGCTAACTTTACCCTAGCGATAGGAGAAAACACAGTTATGCGTGTATTTGTACTTAACAAAAATCGGCAACCTTTAGACCCCTGCAAACCGGCGAGAGCTAGAATTCTACTCTCGAATGGCAAAGCTAAAGTCTATCGTCGTTACCCATTTACCATAATTTTAACGGAGGAGATAGAAGAGCCAATAACCCATAATCATCAACTCAAAATAGACCCTGGCTCAAAAACAAGTGGTTTAGCAATCATTCAAAATAACCGAGTAGTTTGGGGATGTGAACTTACCCACAGAGGCTTTCAAATTCGAGATGCCTTAACCTCTCGTAGGCAGTTAAGGCGTGCCCGACGCCATCGTAAAACTCGATATCGTCAGCCCAGATTTCTTAATAGAACTAGACCAAAAGGTTGGTTAGCTCCTAGCCTAATGTCTAGAGTTCATAACATTTTGACTTGGGTTAAAAAACTAACTCGTTTATGTCCTATTACAGGGCTGTCTCAAGAATTGGTTAGATTTGACACTCAGAAGTTACAGAATCCTGAGATATCTGGTATTGAGTATCAACAAGGTACACTTTATGGCTACGAGCTTCGAGAATATTTACTTGAAAAATGGAATCGCAAATGTGCCTATTGTGGAGCCAAAGGCAATCACCTAGAAATTGAACATATTAAACCATTATCCAAAGGTGGTTCTAATAGAGTTTCCAATCTTGTTATTGCTTGTCATTCCTGTAATCAGACTAAATCAAATCAAGAAATTGAACAATTATTATCTGGGAAGCCTGAAATTTTAAAGATAATTTTGTCTCAAGCAAAACGACCTTTAGCTGATGCGGCTGCTGTTAATACAACTCGTTGGAAGTTATACCATGAGTTAAAGTTGTTCGGATTACCTGTTGAGGTGGGTAGTGGCGGTTTGACTAAGTTTAACCGATGTCGTCAAAATCTACCTAAAACTCATTGGTTAGATGCCGCAAATGTTGGAAAAGTTGATACGTTAATTGTTGAGGATTATAAACCTTTGCTTGTCGCTGCTAAAGGTCACGGAACTCGTCAAATTTGCAGAACAAACAAGTATGGTTTTCCCATTCGTTACTGCTCAAGAGTCAAAATTAATAAAGGTTTTCAAACAGGAGATATTGTTCGTGCTGTTGTCACTAAAGGCAAGAAAATAGGCACTTATGTTGGACGAGTTGCAACTCGTAAATCGGGATATTTCAATATTTCAACTAAATCAGGACTGGTACAGGGAATCAGTCACAAGTACTGTCAATTTATTCACAGAAAGGATGGTTATGCCTATACAGATTAGATCCTGCCCTCCCTTTCCTGAGTGCCATATAAACACCTGGGGAAACCCCAGGTGTTTATATGGCACGTCTCACCGTTAAGCCTTCGGCTATAACGGGAGTCTCCAAGGAGGTAGAAAGATGAATCAAGCCAGTTTTAATCCTAATGAGATTACTGTGCCCAATGGCTGTTTCTTTGGCTTGCCCTATTCAGTTGAGGAGGCTTCAATCGTTTTCCTGCCTGTTCCTTGGGACGTAACCACATCTTACCGAGAGGGGGCAGCAAACGGTCCCCAAGGAATAATAGAAGCTTCCGTACAGCTAGATTGGTACGACTTTGATGTACCCCAAGCTTGGGAAATCAGGTGCGGGACTATACCAATTAACTCAGCTCTCCTTGACCAAAATCGTGCCATGAGGTTGATAGCTAAAGAGATTATTGAGTATTTAGAAGCTGGTGGCAATGTGGATGATGATGCGATCGCAAAACAGTTAGCCATCGTTAATCAAGGCTGTGCTGCTCTCAACAACTGGGTTTACACTCAGGCACTGGAACTGCTGGAGCTTGGGAAGCTGGTTGCCATTGTCGGTGGCGATCACAGTGTTCCTCTTGGGTTAATGCAAGCCCTAACACAGCAACACGATGAATACGGGATTTTACAAATTGATGCCCATGCCGATCTCCGGCAAGCCTATGAGGGGTTTACTTACTCCCATGCCTCGATCATGTACAATGCCCTGACCCTACCTCAGATTAATCGTTTAGTTCAGGTTGGCATCCGAGATGTTTGTGAAGAGGAAATGTCTTGGGCTCATAGCGATCGCCGGATTGTAATGTTTGATGACTGGCAGCTGAAAGCTAACACTTACGAAGGTATAACCTGGGCAGCCCAGTGCCAGGAAATTATTGCTAATTTACCGAATAAAGTTTATATTAGCTTTGACATTGACGGATTGAATCCAGCCTATTGTCCCAATACAGGTACTCCTGTGCCGGGAGGATTGGAATTTAATGAGGCAATGTATTTAGTGCGATCGCTAGTCCAAGCTGGAAAAACTATTATTGGTTTTGATCTGTGCGAAGTTGCTCCCGGAGACTCTGGGGATGAGTGGGATGGCAATGTTGGGGCTAGAATTTTGTACAAGCTTGCCTGTTTGACGAGGTATAGGACTACTTTATAGCAGTTCTCAATTGGGTCAGGTAAAAAGTTCTGGGTTTTAGGGAGTAGGGAGTAGGGAGTAGGGAGTAGTGATGCATCGCTCTTTCCTAAAGTTCCCTGTTTCCTGAAGTTCCCTGTTCCCAGATCCGCTGTTCCCAGATCCGCTGTTCTCATCAATCCTAATTCACCTGACTGCTGTAGCCTGGGTAGCCAAATGTGCCTCTTTCAACTGCTCCAGTAGAGCTTCTCGTTCGTCATAAAGACGTTTTAGAGGACGAGGCGCTACCTTAGCTAGGCAGTAAGCTGTCAGTAGGGGCATAGCAATAGTCGAGTCGCAATAAACCACTACCGTTTCTGATAACTTCTGTGGATCAAGCTTGCACCAAGAAACCGCCTCCGATGGGGTTGCTCCTGACAAACCCCCTGTGTCTGGACGGGCATCAGTTACCTGAAGAAAGTAATCATGCCCCTTCTCATCAATACCCAAGACTTCTTGAAGATACGGTTCCGTCTGCAACATAAAATTTTTCGGCGAGCCACCTCCCAAGATCCAAATGCCACTGGCTCCCCCATTGTTTTTAGCTGCCAGTACAATTGCTGCCGTTTCATTCACATCCAAGGACACATCAATGACTGGTCCGGTTCCCTGCAACCCTAGCGCTGCTAAATTCATCCCAATCGAACTATCTCCAGGACTAGAGGTATAGATGGGGACTCCTAATCGGTAAGCTGCCGCCAGCAGGGATTGGTTTTCCAGTCCCAATGTTTGCTCCCGTGCAGCAATGTACTTACCGCAAAGGTAGTGAAACTCTGCCGTTCCCATTCGACCGTTAAACTCAGGCTGTTCAATGATCTGACGAAAGAACTTATCCGTTGATAGCAGCACGTCATAATCGAAGAAAATGTCATAGATCCGGACAACTCCTTCTTTCTGCAATACCACATCACTAATATCGTGCCGCCCTTGATGGAGTTCCAATCCAATACCAAAATGAGTGTCGTGGTAGAGATTGGCTCCTGTAGATACTATCCAATCGACAAACCCTGCCTCCATCAGTGGGATCACTGCCGCCATTCCTAACCCTGCGGGGGTTAATGCTCCTGTCAAACTTAAACCCACCGTTACGTTGGGCTGCAACATCCGCTCTACCAATAATTGGCAGCCTTCTCGTAACCGACCGGAATTGTAGGCTAGAAACGTCTGGTCGATCAACTCTGTGATTGGGATTTGTGCCGTAATCGGAACTGGAGCGATTTTACGCCCTTGCAAAAAGCGATTTTCTTTGGTGGGCATGTTAGTCAAATCACTGGAGAAAACTTGCGCTTAACGACCGTTATAACTTAATGAGCAACATTCTGTAATCTCAAGATTGA
>NZ_JAAHHE010000174.1:0-13191 GCF_010692525.1 Moorena sp. SIO3B2 | reverse complement strand
ATTCACCGCCCGGAAAGTCCGACTCCTAAAACGTTCAACGGGCTTAATTGTAAACTACTAATTGGAGGCGCGGCTTTCCTCCCCACCCTGTAGAGGGATGGGGTATCCAGCCGCGAAGACTGATGAGCGATGTATAGACTTCTTTCAGAAGTCGGGAACAGCGGATCTGGGAACAGGGAACAGTGGACAAGAATTCACGAAAAGCGATGCAGTCGGCCAAAGGGGGTTCCCCCCACTCGCGCTTTGCATCAAGAACAGTATCATAAAACTACTTTTGCCAGAGGTCTTATAGCAATTTGCATATAAGTTAATTCTGAAAATGGGGCAAAAAAAATAAAGTTTACTTCTTAATAGCTTGGAGGCAAAATGCTCTATTTACTGTTCCCTATTCCCTGTTCCCTGTTCCCTAAAAAACTATAAATATGTACGTAAACATTGTCGCAAACCGCTATATGATTAATGCACTGAGTTACACTTGCATAGGTGTCGGAATCCTCTTCTGGTTTTGGGGAACCATTCCCCTAATCGGTGAGCGATCAGTATTATTCAAGCTACATAGTCTTTCAGTGGCAGATACCCTCGGCTCGATGAGTATCATCGTCGGGCTGCTCCTGAAGATACCCAGTGAATGGCCGCTGCTGATTCTCGCCATTATCTCCTTGGCGATCTGGAATACAGTGCTGGGATATGTGTTGGCTTACTGTTCCAGTAGTGGGGGTGACAATGACTGATAGCTATATTTATGTGATAACCGCCCTACTGCCTTTGTCCGCCTGCATGCTGGTATTTCAGGTCAATCCATACCATGCTCTGGTGATCCGAGGCATACTGGGAGCGGTGGCGGCTTTGGTCTATGCAATGTTTGGGGCAGCGGATGTGGCTTTGACCGAAGCGTTGGTGGGTACCATGCTAGCCATTACCCTCTATGCGGTTGCGGTGCGTTCATCCTTAACCATGCGTCTTGGAGTAATCCAAGACTGGGAAGAAGTTGAGGCAGATGGGGAGTCTTTAGCAGAGGGCAAGACCAAACCGGATTTTGGGGAACTGATGGATGACTTACGGACAATTCTGAGCAAACACTATATGCGCCTTGAGCTGGTAACCTACACAGATAGGGAGACCTTGCACCGGGCGCTGATAGAAAAAGAAGTCCATGGGACCTGTACCGAAGATGAGGGATGGCTGTTTGAGCAAGACCAGAGGGGATTAGCTCAAGGAGCTACCCAGAAGGCATCACCACAGGATGATCAAGACCAGGTAGGGCAAGAGTATGAAACCCTACCTTATCACACCCAGACCAGGGTTCAACGCCTCTATGAGATCATGCAAAGTGAACTTTCATTATCGGCGACAAGCTTGACTTATTTAAATGTACCAGAGGCAGGGGGAGATCATTAATGAAATGGATTTACATTGCAGCAGGGATAGCGCTGTACGTCAAATTTATGGTTTTGCCCAATCCGGCGGCAGACTTATCAGATCTCTCTATCGTCGAATCCGTTGTACAAGATACTGGAGTGCCCAATGCGGTTTCGGGTATCATATTCCGGAATCGGCTCTATGACACCATCTTTGAAGTGGTGGTATTTACGATCGCGATCATGGGAGCTAAATTTCTACTGGCGGATGAAAAGCCGTTCTGCACGATCTATCAATTTACCGATAAACCATCCATTGTTCTAGCCCGTCTGGGAGCGACGATTGCTGCGTTGGTAGGTATCGAACTAGCGATTCGGGGGCATCTGAGTCCAGGAGGTGGCTTTGCGGCTGGGGTGGCGGGGGGAACCGCAATCGGTCTGGTTGCCATTACCTCATCATTCCAGTGGATGCAGGCAGTCTACAAGCGTTGGCAAGCTGCTAGGTGGGAGAAGATTTCAGTTTTGATTTTTATTGTACTAGCGGTTATAACCTTGACGGGAGTAGAATTACCCCACGGGGAGTTGCAGACACTTGTCAGCGCTGCCGTCATCCCCATACTCAACATCTTGGTTGCAGTAAAAGTTGCTTTGGGTTCGTGGGCAGTTATTTTGGTTTTTATTCATCATCGGGGATTGCTATGATCGATTACAGCGGTTTTCAATTCAGGGAACAGGGAACAGCGGATCACTGGAACAGAACAAAAATTATGTGTACCTTATAGTTATGAAAAACGGTGCGCTTGACCCGTAATTAAATTCGCCACGGGTCGCACCTCTGCATCGCTTTCTTATCCCCCACACCCCACACCCCACACCCCACACCCTACTCCCTACTCCCTACTCCCTACTCCCTACTCCCTATTCCCTTTGCTGATGAAATCTCAGATACGTGACTTAAAACAACTTTATGAAACTGAGTACGATCAGTGGTTAACTGAAACAGTTAAGCGACTGAAAAATCGTCAATTAGAAGAATTAGATTATGACAACTTAATCGAGGAATTAGAAGCCTTGGGACGCAGCGAACGAAATGCTGTTAAAAGTTTACTGTTGCAGATAATCATTCATCTAATGCTGTACCAATTTTGGGAAGCAGAGAGGGGTAGAAATGCTAATCACTGGGCGGGGGAAATTATTACCTTTCGAGTTCAACTAGAGGATAAACTTACCACTAATTTACGAAATTACTTAGCCGAGGAATTACCCAAGATCTACCAAAATGCTTTATTGATTGTCCAGAAGAAAACTCAGCTTAAGTCTCTACCAGAACAATGTCCTTATTCCTTTGAGGAATTACTGGATAAGGATTGGTTTCCCAAGTGATATAGCAGTCTCCAATCTTGTTCCTCAACGACGGGACTGACCAAATCCCCCAAAGTTCTACCAAAATATCCAGAAATGTGAGAGCCCTGCGTCTTTAGACCGGGGATGAAACAGAGCGACGGGATTAATCCCGTCGTATCCATAAACTTGGGAACTCTTTTAGTTTTAAATATGTCATAATATGTATAAGGAGGTGATAGCAAAATGTATAGGACAATTCCAGTAAAAGCAATATTCACAGATGAAGAAAAAGCTTTTTGGCTATTTCAAGGCGAACAAGCGAATAGCTTATGGAATTGTGCTACCTATTACTCCAAGCAAAAACATTATACTTGGCTAAAACAGCAACCAGAAGCTTTTACTACTTACTGGAAAGAAGATGTGCTGCGTTATGGTTGGAAGACGTATAAGTGTAATGTTAATTACGCGGAACTTTGTAAAGAGCTAAAAGATAATCCTCATTACAAAGCGATGGCGGCTCAATCAGCACAGCAAACTTTAAAGTCTGTGGCTGAATCAATTACAGGTTATAACCAATTAGTCGGACTTTATTATAAAGGCCAGGTAGATAGACCAAGACTTCTTAGATATCGCCAAAAAGGCGGGTTGACTGGTGTGACTTTCCCGAGACAAGCTCTTACCTATAAAAAAGGCTTATTTTATCCCTCTGTCAGCAAAGAGAGTAAACCAGAACTGCTAACAGAAATTGTACTAGAAGCTCCAGATTTTATAGATCCAGATTGGGTCAAAGAGGTGACAATTCGCCCGTACCTGGGAGAATTATGGATTGATTGGGTGATCGACGACGGGAAGCAACCAGTCGAGAACAACCCCAATCTTGATTATTCACAGGCTTGGAGCTTCGATCATGGTGGGGATAATTGGCTAACCGGAGTTTCGACCCATGGAAAGAGCCTGATTATTGGGGAGCATCTCATTTTGGAAACAATATTACCCAAAGCAACTATATTTCAAGGGTTTCAGCCCCCTAACAAGAGCTAACGTGCCAAATTGGGATGCTCCCGATTATTGATGGTCGGAAACTCAAATCCATGAATCAGGGGTACGCCAGATTGGTTGCCAAATATAAAGCCGGTAAATCAGATTTTTACTGGGATAGCAACCTGGATCGTGTCCAACGGAAACGCAACAATCAGATGCGAGATGCGATCAACAAGGCAGCCAGATTTATAATTAACAGATGCCTCAATGATCGTATTGGAAACTTGATAGTTGGATGGAATGAACGTCAAAAAGATTCATCAAAGATGGGGAAACGGGGAAATCAGAACTTTGTAGTTATTCCCACTAAGAGGTTAATCGAAAGACTAAAGCAACTAGCCTGCGAATATGGAATAAAAGTAACGATTACCGAGGAAGCGTACACCAGTAAAGCGTCTTACCTTGACGACGACAGCCTCCCAAAACATGGCGAAAAACCCAAAGGATGGACACCGTCGGGCAAAAGGGTAAAACGTGGATTATACAAGTCTTCTGAAGGGCACCTAATCAATGCTGACTGTAACGGGGCAGGCAATATTGCTAGGAAAGTAGCTGCACAGTTAGGAATTGACTTAACCAAGGCAGGTAGGGGATCAATGACAGTCCCACACCGGTACGATCTGTTTAACTCTCTTTCTAGATCGTACAGGACAAGAAGTGAAGTGGCACGGGTTCACCCTGCCACGTAACAACATTGTAGAATCCCCCGTGCTTTAGCCGGGGGAGATGTCAACTTTACCCGCAATCGACGCAAGGGGAGTCCGGCGCAATACTTTTGGTTCAGTATCGGAAATATAGCGATTTCTATCCTAATGAGGTAAACAAGATTTTTCCCTGTTCCCAGATCCGCTGTTCCCTGCTCCGAAGTCCCTGCTCCCTGCTCCCTAAAACCAAGGTACCCGATCGGGTACTGCTTCTAGTCTGACTGATGAGCCACACTAGGAGTAGGGAGTGTGAAGGGAGGATAGCATTTATGAAATTTCAGGCAACTTTCTGGGACGCTACTGCATCATATACCATCAGGATTGGGAATAATGTTACGTTTTATTGCAGTGAAGGGAAAATGTCAATTGCATAATGTGTAGCTATTAAGTCGATAAATTATATAGAGGCTATAGCGCCTGTAGCGCTATAAGCCTAAATTTGTCAAGTATATCTGGCAGATATCGGGGTGTAATCTGACAATAGTCAATTTGTCTACCGGGGGGAATTTTAATGACAGTCAATTTCCGCAGATTTTTTCGGGTCTGTAATCCCAGTAAAACCCTGAATGTGGGGAGGGCTGAAGACCAACAATATTACATTGATTTTTCCAAGGTGCGGGGCAGCAATATTATTCGAGAACTCAGACGCACCATTACCTTCTCAGAAGACGAACCCACCTGTCAGTTGTTTACGGGACACATGGGCTGTGGCAAGTCTACCGAGTTATCGCGATTGAAACGGGAATTAGAACAACAGGGATTTCATGTCGTTTATTTTGAGTCCTCTAATGACTTGGATCTGGCAGATGTAGAGATCAGTGATATTTTGCTGACCATTGCTCGTCAGGTGATTCAAAGTCTGGAGGAAGCTAAAATTAAACTCCAACCCACCCGCTTCCGAGGGTTAGTGCAAGGGGCGGCTAAGTTGTTAAACTCCGAGGTGACCGGGTTGAAATTCAAAGTTCCTGAGTTTCAGGCCGCTGGTGTAGGGGTTAAAATACCTGATGAGATTGGCATCAGCTCACAAGAGGGGGAGTATTCCCTAGCCTTTGGGATTGGGGAAATTACTACGAAAGCTAAGAATTCTAAGGACATTCGCTCCCTATTGCGACAACATCTAGAGCCACGGGTCAACAATATTGTAGAAGCGATTAATACAGAACTGATTGAACCAGCTCAACAGCAGCTGCAACAGCAGGGTAAAGCTGGACTAGTGGTGATTGTGGATAATCTTGACCGGATCCATAATAAACCTAAGTCAGGGCAACGCAATCAGCCAGAATATTTGTTTGTAGACCAGGGGGAGTATCTTAATCAACTCAAATGCCATGTGGTCTACACCATTCCCCTGATTTTGGCATTTTCCAATGACCAAGAAAACCTCAGGAATCGCTTTGGTTGTGAGCATTTACTGTTACCGATGGTACAGGTACAAGAACCAGATGGTAGTCCCAGTGATGCCGGAATTGCTTTGCTGCGACAGATGGTCTTAGCCAGAGCCTTCCCAGATCTGGAGCCAGAGCAACGGATCGGTTTAATTACAAAAGTGTTTGATAGCCCACAGACCTTGGATCGGCTGTGTCTAGTCAGTGGGGGTCATGTCAGGAATTTGTTGGTGCTGCTCCGTAACTGCCTCAGGAAAGACGAGCCGCCTTTATCTCGTAACTTGGTAGACAGTGTGATTAGTCAGCGTCGCAATGAATTGAGCAGGGCAATTACACCGGATGAGTGGGAATTGCTCAGACATGTGGCTGAACACAAAACTGTCAGGGGTGAGGAGGAATACCAAATCCTGTTGAAGAGTTTGTTTGTGTTTGAGTATTGTAATGACCACGGATGTTGGTATGATATCAATCCGGTGTTAGATGATGCCAAAGAATTGAATGGAAGCTAAATATAATATCAGCTATCAGCCGTCAGCTGTCAGCTATCAGCTATCAGCCGTCAGCTATCAGCTATCAGCATTCAGCATTAACCTCTACCTGAAATTACTCAGTTCCATGACTCCCTGTGTAAGCATTCAGCTATCAGCTATCAGCTATCAGCTTTTAAATAACACAATTAAGCATTCGTTTAATCTTTGTTACGTCAGCTGAATGCTGACGGCTGACGGCTGAATGCTGAATGCTGAATGCTGAATACTTACCTCCCTGTCCGGTTAAAGGGCGTGAATCAAGGGATAAAATATCATGCTCATGAGGTACACATAGTTGTTTACCACTCCCTCCCTTAGCCGCGCCCAGTTTAATCCCTGCTCCCTGCTCCCTGCTCCCTGCTCCCTGCTCCCTGCTCCCTGCTCCCTGCTCCCTGCTCCCTGCTCCCTGCTCCCTAAAACCCAAGACTTTGTGCCTCACCCAATTGAGAAATACTATAAGTCATGCTAGATACAACCGCAAATCACAACCAAGATTCCTTGAGAGAACTAATCCGACTGATTACTTTTTCTCAGGGAGAATTTTCGTTGATTTTGGCGGTTGGTAACTATGGGGTATTGAGGACACAAATTATTGAGCAGTTGCAGGAGCAATGTTCTATTCCGATCAGGGAGCTGGTCTTAGAGCAATCGGTTAAAACTCTCTATACCACTATTGTGGAAGAGCTAGGTCCGGAACAGCCAGAGGCGTTGATGGTATCTGGGATAGACTCAGTAAATTGCATAGAGGAAGTGCTGACAGCAACTAACCAGATTCGGGAAGAGTTTCGGAACTTTCGGTTTCCACTGGTGTTGTGGGTGACGGATAAGTTGCTGCAAATGCTAATTCGGTCAGTGCCAGATTTCCACAGTTGGTCAAGCTGTGTTGAGTTTGTGATTAGCAGCGGTCAATTAATTCAGTTTATTGAGCAAACCACTGATCAGGTGTTTGCCAAGATGGTAGCTTCCCGTGAAACTGAGTTTTTGCAGAGTTGTACTCTTAATTTAAACAAAGACTCTGGATCCTATGTGGAATTACAGTCAGCACGACAGGACCTGGAAAAGCGGGGAGTGGCCTTAGCACCTGAGTTAGAAGCCAGTTTGGAATTTGTGCTTGGTCGAGTGGCTGATAATTGTCAAGAAGAGTCTCGACAGCATTATGAGCGCAGTTTAGCTCTGTGGAAACAAACCGATAACCTGGAACGCCGTGGACATGTACTATTCTGTTTAGGCTTGTGGTGGGCTGGTTATGCACTGTGGCATCAAGCTGAGAAGGAGCAAGGTTGTCAAAAAGCAAAAGTTTATTTTCAGGAATCGGTTGAGGTTCTTGAGCAGGCTAACCGCCCAGAGTTAGCTGCCAAATTTATTAATTTTTGGGGAGAGGCACTTCAGCACCAGTCAAATTGGGAGGAGTTAGAGAAAGTGGCCAACAAAGCCTTGGCGCTCCATCAAACCTATTCTGATCCGTTCAGAATGGCACAAGCTTATGGCTTTTTGGCTGAAGTAGCCCTAGCCAAATCAGCCTGGACTAAAGCCCAAGAGTATTCAAAACAAGCGCTTTTTCTGCAATCAACGGCATCAGCTAAGATAGTCAATCCCTCACCAGAAGAAGAGGTTTTCTTAGACTGGAACAAGTCTTTTGCTAAGGGTTGGTATTTATTTTCCTTGGGACGAGCACTGCTTGGGGCTATGCGATCGCAAAAACATGTTGGTCAATTACAAGCAGCACTTTATAACTTGGAAACCGCGAGAGCAGAAACCAAACCCCACTATGATCCAGAACTTTATATTGGTATCTTGAAGGAATTACATCAGGCCTATTGCCAACAAGGGGACTATCTCACTGCCTTTGAGATTAAACAAGACCAACAGGGGATTGAGAGCCGGTTTGGGTTTCGGGCATTCATTGGTGCTGGTCGATTGCAGCCTAAGCAGCAGGTAACTAACCCAGTTTTAGCAACGGTTGAGTGCTCAGAAAGGATAGCGCCAGAAATTGCCGCTTCTGGCAGGGAACACTATGTTAATCGCCTGATTGAGCGCATGGAACAGGAGCGCTCTAGACTAACTGTGATTCATGGACAGTCCGGGGCGGGGAAAAGTTCGATGATTGAGGCGGGATTAATACCAGCATTAGAACGCAAAACCATTAATACCCGTCGGGTATTACCGGTTTTGCAGCAAGTTTATAGGAATTGGATTCAAGCACTAGGCAAATCCTTAAAAAACACTCTGGAGAAGAGAGTAAATTTAGCCTCTGTGCCTAGTAAGCTTGATTCAACCGCCCTCATTCTTGAGCAGTTGCACAATAATGCTAGGCAAAATTTGCTTACTGTTTTAATATTTGACCAGTTTGAAGAGTTTTTATTGGTTTGCTCAAACCCCAACCAGAGGCGAGGTTTTTATGAATTTTTGCGAGACTGTCTGAATATTCCTTATGTAAAGGTAATCTTGTCTGTGCGAGAGGATTATTTACATTGCCTGTTGGAATTTAATAAGTTCGGAATCGATTTAGAGGTTATTAATAACAATATTTTAGATAAAAAGATTCTGTTTGACTTGGGTAATCTTACCCCACCAGATGCCAAATTATATCTTGAAGGCTTAACCGAGCAAACTCAGTTTCCCCTAGAGCAAGCACTGATTGATAAATTAGTGGAGGATTTAGGCAAAGAATTAGGAGAAATTCGACCAATTGAGTTGCAAGTGGTAGGGGCGCAACTGGAACGAAACAAAATTACGACCCTAGAACAGTATCAACACCTAGGGGATAACCCAAAAGCTGAATTAGTCAACCAATACTTAGAAGAAGTTGTGGCAGAGTGTGGTGCCGAGAACAAACGGGCAGCTGAATTAGTGTTGTACTTGCTAACGGATGAAAACAACACCCGCCCTCTCAAAACTCGCCATGATTTGGAAAAAGAATTAAAAGCCTTGGCGGCTGATGTAGACACAGAGCTAAAACGATTAGATTTAGTGTTGGAAATTTTTGTTAAATCTGGCTTAGTGCTGCTGTTGCGAGAGATTTATAGCGATCGCTATCAATTAGTCCATGATTATTTAGTAGATTTCATTCGACAACGACAAGGGGCTGACATGAGAGCAGAACTTGAAAAAGAGCGAGAGGCGCGACAACGGCTTCAAAAACGGTTGCTCATGGGGTTAGGGGGATTTAGCGTAGTAATGACTATACTAGCAGCTATCGCAATCGGGCTGTGGCAATCGGCAAAATTTCACGAAAGACAGGTAAATCTTGCTAAACTCAACGCTAAATATCAGCTCTCTCGTCTTGTGAAAGAAAATCAGCTTGATGCCCTTTTAAGCAGCATTAAAGTAGGGAAAGAATTAAACCATAAAAGAGCCAAATCAGACATTGAAAAAGAGACTGTATCTAACCTCTGGCAAGCAGTCAACTTAACCCAAGAACACAATCGTTTAGATGGACATCAAGGTAGTGTCTTGAGTGTTAGTGTCAGTCCTGATAATCAACTCATTGCTTCAGCTAGCTCTGATCAAACCATCAAACTGTGGACTCGTGATGGCCAATTGCTGCATACCATAAAAGGACATGATGATACAGTGTGGTGCGTCAGTTTCAGCCCTGATAATCAGATCATTGCCTCTGCCAGTAAAGACAAAACTGTTAAACTTTGGGATCGGGATGGCAACTTAATTAACACCTTGAGGGGACATAAGGAGGACGTAAAGTGGGTAAGTTTTAGCCCCGATGGTGAGACCATTGCTTCAGCCAGTGGTGATAAAACTATTAAACTCTGGAACCGTGATGGAACTTTGCTCAAAACCTTAACAGGACATGGGAAAGCTGTTTTGAGCGTTAGTTTTAGCAATGATGGAAAATTAATTGCTTCTGCTAGTAAGGACAAAACGGTAAAAATCTGGAGTAGTGACGGTACATTAATCAACACTCTAGAGGGGCATGACAAAGCTGTTTGGAGTGTAATTTTTAGCCCGGATAGTCAGACTATTGCTTCAGCTAGTGATGATCAGACCGTGAAACTTTGGAACCGTGATGGAACCTTAGACAAAACCTTGGCAGGACATGATCATCCTATCAACAGTGTCAGCTTTAGTCCTGATGGTGAGTGGATTGCCTCAGGGAGTAGTGACGGAAAAATAAAACTCTGGACTGGTAAGGGTACACCAATTTCAACCCTTCCTGGTCATCAAAATACTGTCAATCAGGTTAGTTTCACTCCTGACGGTAAGATGCTAGCCTCAGCTAGTCTTGATTTCACTGTCAAACTTTGGAGTCTTGAGCGAATCTTGCCTAAGGTTTTCCAACCTACCAGCTATACAGTCTATGGTTATGGTGCTAGTTTTAGCCCGGATGGTGAGATCATTGCCTCTGGTAGTCGAGATGATAACACTGTCAAACTCTTGAACCCCAAGGAGCAGAGTAGGGAACTCACCCTCCAGGGACATCAGGGTTTGGTGAATGGGGTTGATTTCAGCACCGATGGTCAGTTAATTGCCACCGCCAGTAATGACAAGACGGTGAAACTCTGGAATCACCAGGGGAAACTGCTACATACTCTAGAGGGGCATAGGGATCGAGTTTATAGCGTTAGTTTCAGTCCTGATAGTCAAATCATTGCCTCTGCGAGTGAGGATAGGACAGTGAAACTTTGGACCAGGGAAGGGAAATTGCTACGTACTTTAGCGGGACATAAAGAGGCAATAAATCGCGTCAGTTTCAGTCCCGATGGTCAGTTAATTGCCTCTGCCAGTAATGACAACACGGTCAAACTCTGGAACCAGGACGGAAAACTAATGTATACCCTTACTGGGCCTAGCAGGTTGTCCTCCGTTAGTTTCAGCCCCGATGGTAAGCGGATTGTGGCAGGTGCTGTTGGTGGTTTTATGATCATCTGGAGTCGTAAAGACATCTGGAGTCGTAAAGACATCTCCTGGCAGGAATTCGAGTATAAAAAAGTAGTGGGGCATACAAAAACTGTTCATGATGTCAGTTTCCACCCCAAAGAAAACATTATTGCTTCTGGCAGTCAGGACGGAACAGTTAAACTATGGGACCCCAATGGAATTTTAATCAGAACGTTAACCGAGGGTTCTGAACGTGTGGAGTCTGTGAATTTCAGTCCAGATGGTGAAAGCCTAGTCTCGATTAACGCAGCGAATCGGGTTAGTAGTTGGAATTTAGATTACAGTCAATTAAACGATGTGAATTCCCTACTCAAGCGTGCTTGTGATCAGCTAAGTAATTATCTGAACAATAATCCGGACGTCAACCAAAAAGACAGAGAACTCTGTGAGGGAATTGAGGAGCAAGAGTAAATTAGCTGGAATATATAGCAGTTCTGATAGTAGTAAGGTACACAAGATTTGTTCCCTATTCCCTATTCCCTACTCCCTAAAACCCACAACTTGTGTAACTCACCCAATTAAGAACTGCTATATATGATCAATTTCTAGCTGGAGCGGACTTTACTAAAATCCGGATTCTGGCATGTCGTAGCGTGGCGGTTTAGGATCTTCATCTTGGGGCTCTCTAGCGCCAACAGCGGTATCAAATATAGTGTATTTAAGGAATGAAACATCCTCGAATAGACTATTGCTAGTAGAGTCAGGTTCGGTGATTAAGTTCTGGTAACCTGTCTCCATAGCTAAAACCTGAGTAGCAGTGATTGTCGATACTGCTGTTATCCCCAGAAGGGATAGAATTTTATAACGTTTCATAAGTGGACTCCGTGGGTTCTGTGCTAATTCCAACTCGATTCATATATACATTTTTCCCAGATTGATGGCTCAGATCAGGATATTTTCTAGGTTTGTGGATCAGATCAGGAAAGTCTCTGAGTGGAGAATATCGTAGCTTTGGCGGCTTTGACGAATCTGCGGAGGGAAAGTTCCCCATGAAGAATTTAGAATGTAGAATTAAGAATTAAGAATTGAGAATTAAGAATTAAGAATTGAGAATTAAGAATTAAGAATTATACATTAGGTATTATTCTTTATACATTATTCTTTATACATTATACATTATACATTATACCTTCAGCCTTCAGCCTTCAGCCTTCAGCCTTCAGCCTTCAGCCTTCAGCCTTCAGCCTTCTCCATTCTAAATTCTAAATTCTCAATTCTTAATTCTGCATTCTACATTCTTAATTCCACATTCTATATTCTTAATTCTAACAACTTTTAACTTTAGAGCAGAGCTGATTTAATAACTCCTTTGGAATGGCCTCGAAATTTTCTAAGAGGAAATCCATTAAGGCCAGATGATGCAAAGAATCGGAAGAGGGAGTTTTATAGCGAGGACCTTGAGCCAGCCAGCTGTTTACAGCGTAAGTTGAGCGGCAGCAGATGTTAGCAATGTCTTCTTGGTTAACTTGCCATTTCCAGTAAAACTCCTGGGGGGTCATGGATAGTCGGCAGTTGCTGTATAGGTAGATCAAGATTTCTTCTCGCTCGGTGATGGCACGAGGATAGGAATGTTCCAGTGTCGATTGGCTTCTGGCAATTTGGGCAAGGCGGTCTAGGGCTCGCTGACACTTAATCAGATGATTCAGATGATCATTTGAGCGTTTGTTTGGCATGATAGAAATACCTCACACATAGTTTGTGACTGAGGACATAAGCCGCGCTTCTTGGTTGACGTGGAAAGCGCGGCTTTTTGTCCATAAATATTATCGAAATATCGGACATTTTTATTATTACTAATAACTTGGAAAATGTCAAGGATATTTTTAGATTTTTGCAACATTTTTTTACAAATTTAAAAATTGATTAGCTTGGGGGTTTGATATATAACAAATATCAATTTTATGATGTATTTTTGGATTATATTTTAGGGAGC
>NZ_JAAHHE010000173.1:0-13242 GCF_010692525.1 Moorena sp. SIO3B2 | reverse complement strand
TCAGATCGCAAGCCACTCCTCCCATCCAGTAATGGGCAGCAGGTGCAACGGGAATGGGTTGTTTGAAGATATCAATGCCCCAATGTTGACATACGTTAATAATATTGGGGAAACGATAGCGAATTTGCTCTGGCTCAATGGGTTGCAAGTCTAAATAAACATTCCCGTGGCTAGGATCGGCGGAGGTTTTTTCTAAGTGACTAAAAATTGCCCGACTTACCACATCTCTAGGAGCCAATTCCCCTGAAGGGTGGTAATTAAAAGCAAAGCGATCGCCTTTGTGATCTACTAAATGTGCCCCCTCTCCCCGGACAGCTTCTGTAATCAAAAATCGAGGTGCCCCTGGTTTGGTTAAAGCTGTGGGATGAAATTGGAAAAACTCCAAATCTCTAACAATTGCCCCAGCCCGCCAAGCCAGTGCTACTCCATCTCCTGTACTTACGGCTGGGTTAGTGGTCTGGGCAAACACTTGACCGCCACCACCTGTTGCTAGGATTACCGCAGAGGCTCTTAGCCAAGATATCTGACCTTGATGGAGGAGGCTAATCCCCTGACAATGACCAGTTGCTGGATTGAGCCATAAACTCAAAGCCACTGCGTGAGATAGCACCTGAATATTTGGACGCTCTAAAACTTTACCAGTCAGCGTATCCACAATTGCTCGACCGGTGGTGTCTGCGGAATGGAGGACGCGGGGACGAGAGTGGGCTGCCTCTAGGGTCATGGCTAGCTTTTTGCCTTTGCGGTCAAAGGCTACTCCCATCTTCACTAGAGAGTCAATGGCAGCAGAGGCATTTTCCACCAGATACGTTACCGCCTCGCGATCGCAAAGACCAACACCCGCTCGCTGGGTATCCTCTAGGTGAAGCTCTGGGGAATCAGATGGGTCAATAGCAGCAGCAATTCCTCCCTGAGCCCAGTTGCTAGAGCCTGTTTTCAGGGTGTCTTTGGTAATCAAACCTACCGGCAAATGAGCAGGTAGACAAAGGGCTGCATAAAGCCCAGCTGCACCACTGCCGACCACTATGATGTCAAATTGGGAGGGAGTATTGGCAGATCTGGAAGACTCGTCAGGGGATGATTTAAAATCTTGCACGATAGATCATATGTCACTAATTTTTGATTAATCCCTAAGCAGTTATTCGTTTTCACAAGACAAATTGCTTAATAAGTTATAAGCTCTAACTTATAACTTATACTTTTGTCAAGTAATTGTGTCAACCTGCTCAGGGGCACTACAGCACTACACTGATAACTCCAACATCCGTTGAATTGGTCGCAACGCCGCTACTCGGATATCTTCCGGCATAGTAATTTCTGGTGTTTTCTGCTTCATGGCTAGATACAGCTTCTCCAAAGTATTGAGCCGCATGTGAGGGCATTCGTTACAGGCACAATTGCTATCCATACCTGGAGCAGGTATGAAATTTTTCTGGGGTGCCCTCTTTTGCATTTGGTGAATAATTCCTGGCTCAGTAGCCACGATAAATTTTTCCGTTGAACTTTGCTGGATATACTTTAACAAACCTGTTGTGGAACCAATGTAACTGGCATGACGCAATAGAGGGGGTTCGCATTCTGGATGGGCAATAAACTCCGCTTCAGGATGCTGTATTTTCAGTTCCACGATCTTTTTCTCAGAAAAGGTTTCATGGACAATACAGCTCCCCTCCCACAGGACTAACTCCCGTCCGGTTTGCTCCATGACATAGCGACCTAAGTTCTTATCTGGGGCAAAAATAATCGGCTGGTCTTTCGGAATTTGGTTGACGATTTTAACTGAGTTAGAACTGGTGCAAATGATATCGCTCATCGCTTTAATGGCAGCGGAGCAATTAATGTAAGATACCACCAAATGGTCAGGATGGGCTGCTTTGAATGCCGCAAATTCTTGGGGAGGGCAACTGTCAGCTAGGGAGCAACCTGCGTTTAAATCGGGGAGTAGTACCAATTTATTGGGGTTAAGGATTTTGGCAGTTTCTGCCATAAAGTGAACCCCAGCAAAGACGATAACATCTGCATCTGTAGCCGCCGCTTGTTGAGAAAGACCTAGAGAATCGCCGAGATAGTCAGCAATATCTTGAATATCTGGTTCTTGGTAATAGTGAGCGAGAATAACTGCGTTTAATTCTTGTTTGAGGTCTTCAATCGCTTCAAAAAGGTCTTTGGGCGGATACTCCAACTCTAGGGTTGTTTTTGGGAGGACATTTGTAAACATCGTATTATTTACCTATTTCTGACTAGTTTACTAGTTTTTGAAGCTTTTCTTTCTTTAATAAATATTAAATCTGCGGTAGCCCACTGGGTGGTGTACTAGGAAAATTTCCTTAAGTTCTGCTATCTTTCTGCGGATCTTACCACTTAGAGACCTTTTATCGCTACCCGATTCATCACAAGATCTGCATCACTCCCGGTCTAGTTGTAATTTTGTACCCAGAACACAACAGTAAAAACCCTAGTATCCTAGTGCCAATGATCAAAATCCAATTTGGTTTTTAATTTGTTTGTTGATTTGATTTTGTTGATTTGATGATTATAACTATGAGCCGATTTCGCTCCCCGTGATATCCCCCCACTCTTCGATTCAGTAATTTTGGGGGAGGGTATTGACAAGTGTATAGTTTTACTATTACAACTTTTATGATCGGAAAACTTACTTATGGGCTATGTTAATTTTTATTAAAAAAAACAGCCAAATTAGATTATAAATAAAATTAAAGGGGTAAGATTTTTAATTCAGCCGAATTAGGGAAGGTTAATCAAGTGAATCTCAAACTGAACAACTAACTGGCTTCATGAAAAGACTGAAAATAAAAGACAACCTAGGCTCGGAATATTGATAGTTGATTGCTATGTTTATAGATAGCCTAACCAAAACCAACCAAACGTTTTAGTTTATCACTATCGAAGGTAACCCAATGGATTGCTTCGACTTATACAACCCTGTTAAAGTTCTATTTGGTAAAGGTAAGATTGCAGCTATTGCTAATGAGATTACCACCGATGCCAGAGTTTTAATGACCTACGGTGGCGGCAGCATTAAAAAGAACGGGGTATATGAACAAGTCAAAGCTGCTCTTGCCAAACATACAGTTCTAGAATTCGGTGGTATCACCCCTAACCCTGAGCTGGAAATACTGTTAGATGCTGTCAAGTTTGCTCGCACTGAAGAGATAACTTACCTGTTAGCTGTCGGTGGCGGTTCTGTAATTGATGCTACCAAATTTATCGCAGTGGCGGTTCCGTTTGTTGGGGACTTGTGGGACATCTTAGTTGCCAATGCTCCATTAACAGCAGCACTGCCTTTGGGGACAGTACTAACCTTGCCAGCGACTGGTTCAGAAATGAACTCTTATTTTGTAGTAACTAGACGTTCCAGTCAAGAAAAACTCCAGAGGAGAAGCGAGTTAGTATTTCCCCGCTTTTCCGTACTAGACCCCACAGTAACTTTTTCCCTGCCACGACACCAAATCAGTAACGGGATAGTTGACTCCTTCACTCATACACTGGAACCATACCTCACTTGCTAGGTTACTTACTCGGTCAGAACCGCCCTTTGATTTAGGTTTGATGTGTTCGACCTCTAGTTGAGTATCAGTCACACCACAGTAAGCACATTTACGATTCCATTTGGAAAGTAGATATTCTCTAACTTCATATCCGTAGAGTGTGCCCTGCTGATACTCTGTTCCAGAAATTTCAGGGTTTTCCATCTTCTGAGTATCGAACCTAACTAATTCCTGAGAAATGCCAGTTATCGGACAAAATCGAGTAAGTTTTTTTACCCATGTGAGAATATTATGAACTCTCGACATTAGACTGGGAGCTAACCACCCATCAGGACGTTTACGGTTAAGAAACCGTGGCTGTCGATAACGAGTTTTGCGGTTTCTACGAGAACTTCTCAACTTTCTACGTGAGGTTAAACCATCTCGAATTTGAAGACCTCTGTGGGTTAGTTCCGCACCCCAAACAACCACCTTTTCTTGAACAATTGCTAAACCTGTTGTTTGAGAACCAGGGTCAAGTTTGATCTGATGATTATGTGTCACACATTCCAATTCCTCCAAATCGCATATGATGATTGTGAACGGGTATCTCCTAAAGACCTTAGCCCTTCCTTGTTTGAGCAAGATTCTAGCTCTAGCAGGCTGGCATGGGTCTAATGGTTTTTTGTTTTTATCAAGTACAAAAACTCGCATAATGTGAGTATTCTCCTATTGCTAGGGTAAAGTTCGCTGCGCCAATGTTATCAGTCGGTACTTTCGCGCGTTGCACTTCCTTAACCTGATAAAGATGTTTAACAATCCGGTTCTAGAGCTTGAAACTAGCGTCGCATTTCAAGGTAGGAACTTTAACTCTTGCTGATAACGTAGTCCCTGATGGGACTTGGGCTGGTCAGGTAATGATTCACAAGCCCCCGGATTTATCCGTGGGGTTTGCTACTCCCAGGCTCCTGACAGAGTTCAATGCTAAATAATGAGTTCGCCTTTTCAATAATATCATCAGCATTGCTGGACCGAGGGAACTGGCCACAGCTCCACTAGCAAAAAGAACCAATGAAAACACTGTGGAGGAAATAGAAATCGCCGCAATTACAGCGAGTAGTCCCACCACTAAGGTCATGAATTGCTCGTATTTCACGCCATATTTCCGGGACATCCTCCGATCCAACCCCGGAGAAATATCTCTAGCGATCGCACTGGAACAAACCAGAAGTTGGGAATCCGCTGTAGAGGCAATGACAGAAAAGACACCAGCCAACACAATACCGACTCATAATCCATCCACTGTTTCCCGTTGCTCCAGCACTCAGACCCACAAAGACTTTCCCAAAAGAGCGTGAGCCAAGTAAGTAGTCGGATTCTGTATTATCGGAAGATTTAGCAGCTAGAGCCCCAATCCACAAAAAAATTACTATAAACAATCCAAAACTGAAAATTGTAATACCTGATTCCATTAGTTTTTATCTAAGGTTTTTGAGGTTTAACTGCTCCGGTTTGCGAACTCCCAAGCTATGAATACCATGTATGAATACTATGGTATAAAACTGAAACAAATTCTCCCGGATGTCTGCCACTAAAAATTTTTATTCGCTTTTGGTAATGGGTAATGGTCGTCCAATTAAGGATTAGCCATGACGCCATAATCAGCTCTCTAATTTCTTTTATAGAAAGGGGATTAGAGAGCTTTAAAATTTCAAGGCGATACCGTTTCCTACAAGCTATTACACCGATCAGGAAAAAGTTTTTCCTATAGTATCATATTCGATTAAATACCGATAATTTCGGGGGGTTGCTTATACCAAGTTGTGTTCTTGCTATGTTAATCCCGTTGTTACTCGCGTTGGAAGAATAATATTATTGCAAAGCTTAGTGTTCAGTGCTTAGTGTTCAGTGTTGTGCAGGAAGCGTAAATTGACACTCCCCGCCCGCTTATGAGCGGGGATTCTTGGCTCTACGACTCGTCGTGGCTCTTTCAAACCGGAGTCAGAAAAAGTAGAGGACAAATCTCCCCAAGCGTTTAGATCATAGATCTAGGTTTCGGTGTGCCCCACCGTACCTTTTTTATATGAATAGACAGAGGTGCGACCCGTGGCGAATTAAATTCGCCAAGGTCAAGCGCACCTTTATACTTTTTTATCTAAGTTTTTCATAGACGTTGTAGTCGTTAGACCAAATTACGCAATACGTATCTCATACATATTTTTTACGTTGTCTACTTATGATTAGATAGTATTTATCTAGCTTTTTAGTTTATTGTAATGGTTTTTATTATAACACGCTCTGTGAAAACTGTCAAGTTTTAGCTGAAAAAGAAAGCCGTCCTATAAGGACGGGGCGCGATTACCCAATTTTTTCGGTAAAACGTACTTCCCACTCCAGGCTCAGACTCTACCCCAATCTGTCCCCCGTGATTTTCCACAATCTTCTTGCAGGTGGCTAGACCAATACCAGTGCCAGGATAGTCTACGGGCTTTACTGAAACCTTGACTTGGGGGGATTTCCCTGGTGCTTGAAATTTAATGGCATTGCTGATCAGATTTTGAAAGAGAACAACTTCTAGCTGCTGCGCGAGTATCAAATGAGCGATTGGCAATTGGCTCATCAACCAGAGTCCATAATCTTTCTGCTGGTTGCAATTCCGGTGAGTGAGAAGGTAAAAATATTAAATGCAATCCCTCTGGTAATTCTACCCCCTTACTGGTATGCCATCCAGGGTAAGCGCAAGAAAAACGAACTCATAATATGCTAGGGGAACCGATGTCACAATCAAGGTATCCAATGGTCATTGGCTTCGATCAACCCACTAAAACCACCGCAACTTGGATTCAGTTGTCTCTATTCGACCAGTGCGGGACTTATCGCTCCCCCAAACCCCCTCATCAGTTAACTTGCACTGCCCTAAGCAACTGATTTATTGTTGACGGTTAACGGTTAATGGTTGAGGGTTAACACTCAACCCTCAGAATCTTTCTAGGTGGTGAGATCCCCTTCAACTCAACCCAGTTAGATACATAGAAAACCTGTTGTAGTTTTTTGAGATAAGTGGTATAAAGCGCTACAGAAAAAAAAACGGGGTGTAATCAGGAGTGATGGCTCAGTCAGTTGTGGTTGACTGGTGCAGACGCGATCGCTCCTGTTTTCTTTTGTTATAGGAATTACACAGTTGACTTGGTTTTGCCTACCTAACCCCCTTCCTCTGCCTGAGCAACCCCAGTTTGCGGAGATCCAGTATGGGTAGTGAGCAATGCGCTAGAGTAGGATAGATAGGGTAATTGAGATTAATTAACGGCGTAAGTCAGCCGACAGAAGGATGAGCTCTTGGCGCGATCGCTTAAATAAATTTGGTGGCAAAACTAGATTTGTAGTTTTTCGTTTGTTTGTACACTTAGCTGGTTCAGAAGTAACACCCTTGTTGGGGGTACTCAATCGTGCGGCACGGGAAGCCGTTGAATCAGATGGGGATTTGAAGGTATTAGGGGAAGAACTGGTAGCAATTTGTCAAAACCTCCTACAGCTGCAGATCTACTGGCAATCCGCAGCGAATGAAGGGGATGTCTTCTGGAAAGAAGGAGAAGCTGGGGACTACGTTAATGAACTGTTTACTGACTCAGCTGGGCGCTATCTGTCTGAACCAGATTTCACTACACCCTTAGGTGAAAACGAACCTTTATCCCTACCTGTGACCCAAAACGTAATTGTTATGATCACAGTAGCTTACGAAGGGGAAGTTCCTGAACTAGAAACTAACCTAGCTAGTGTTGAGTACCTCGAAGCAGGTCTAAAGGCATTGATTAATCTCCACTATCAGGAAAGTTTGCAAGCTATTCAGGTTCACTTCTCTCCAGCACAGTTGGGTGATGAACTGACTGATGAGCAAATTTTACTCAATTTCCCGGAACTGGTTCCCCTGTAATCATAAGTAAATTAAATAAATATAGATAGTGTTATAGTTGTCACTATCAGTAAATCAGGTGATGGGGTGATGGGGTGATGGCCAAGACGAACGAAACATCATCCCCAAGTTTTCGTCTTGCAAAGAACGCTAGCCCATAGCAAAGCGCGATTAGACAATAATGATTTAACAGAACAATAGTGATTTAAGAAAACTTTTTTAACTATATGTTACGTACAATTGCGATTTTTGTTCTATCTCTAACCCTATGTTGGACTACAGTAGGGTGTGGTTCTCCTAACTCAAGCCAAGTGTCGCTGAATCGGGGTGGCAATACTTCCTTTACTCCGACTCGGTTGAGTGATGGGAAATATCCCGTACAACAGGCAACCTACGATGATGTTAATGGGGTATATACCCTAATGGTGCTCAATACTCCTGCGGGTAGTCCACCAGTGTTTCGGAGCAGGGATTTGCAGATGGCACGTCTGACTGATGAGCAGGTTGCTGCTGGGGAAAATACGTATCTGAGTATTGATGACAATCAGCCGGTGATGTACCTGACTGAAGACTTCCGGATTGAATATGTCCACAATGTCACTGAGACTAGACCTAATCCTCAAAGTGGTCAACAAGAAACAGTAATCGTGCGTCAGCAATCCAGTTTCTGGGCTCCGTTTGCTGGTGCTTTGGCTGGTCAAGCTATCGGTAGTATGCTATTTCGACCTCAATACTATGTTCCACCAGTTTATCAACCGGGAGGAGTTTTAACTGGTTATGGTGGGTATGGTAACAGCTATAGTCAAGCAGTGAAGCGATATGAAACAAGGTACAAAGCACCGCCACCTGTGGTTAAAAATACTCGCTCTTTCCGCACGACTGGTAGCTTAAGAAAATCTCCTGCAGCTAATCAAGCAACTACTCGTAAAGCCTCACCCAACGCTAATCGCTCCACAGGAAAGGGTTTCGGCTCAAGTCAGTTACGCACCTCTAGTCCATCGAGTACTAAGAAAGCCAAACCCAGAAGCAGTGGTTTTGGCAGCACGAAGCGGACGCGTTCTGGCTTTGGTAGTAGTCGTGGTGGTAGTCGTTCCTTCAGACGCCGCCGCTAGTTTTAACGCCCCTTAAAAACCTAAAAGAAGCTTCTTTTGACTTTAGAAGCTTCTTTTTTTGCTGCACTATCAGGCTAGTTTGCCACTGACTAATATAACTGGGGTGCTAGGATTCGAACCTAGGAATGGCGGGACCAAAACCCGCTGCCTTACCGCTTGGCTACACCCCATTGATTCCACTTCTAAGATGATAACAGATTTGACTGGGAATATGTCAAGTATTTTTTTTGTTATTTTTCCTTTGGCTTAAAGGGTGATGGGGTGATGGGTTGATGGTTACCGGCCGGAAGGAAGACAAAGAGATATTAATGGCATGAGCTATCTTGTCTTTGTCCCCCCTCTTCCTCTTTAACTTAGATTCAGGCCGGATAAATCCGTAAACGTCGGTTGGGTTCATCGCCAAAGCTAGAAGACTTGAGGCGATAGTGTTCAACTAACTCGTGTTGCATCTTCCGCACTTTAGGCGATCGCGGCAACAATTCTACGGGTTGGCCTTTGGGAATCACAATTTGCTCAACTGCTAAACGGGCTTCTTCTAGAGCCTCGATTTCATCCTCGCTACCGTTTTGGGCAAATAACTCCAAATCAGCAGCATCGGGAATTGTGGGGTCATCCATGTGCAACAGACGCCTTAATGCCCGAGTAATCTGGGGTATGGAGCTAGCTTTGATGGCGTGAATCGGGATCTGACGAGATTTAGCAATGGACTTGAGCTTGGAGTGGCTTTTGACATGCGATCGCAATCCTAAAACCACATCAGCAGTATCCATGTTTTTTGTCAAGACCACAGGCAAATTTAGGATTTGGATCACTTGCTCGATTTGATGACGACTAATGCCGTAAGGATAGACCTGTAGTGGCAAATCCTCACCATTTGGTCCTAACATCTGCATCCCTTGACCCAAGAGCTCTTGCTGTGACCAAGATTCAGCCAGCAGCTGTTCAAACATGCTATTTTCTCGAGCTGGCTCTGGTTCTTGAAGGGATAGGGGCTTCATCTGTCCAGATGAACGCCAACCTTTTGGTTGGCTAGGAGTCGTTAGGGTAAGGTGACCCCTGCTCCGACCATTTAGGGGAGTGGCAACTGGAGCGCTAGGTAATTCTCGGGTAATGGTGACCTTCCCATTTTCATCTTCTGTCCTGACTGGGGGATTTGGTTGACGTCCCCTGAGCAAATTATCAACCGTGTCCGCAACACTTTCATGTACTACCCAACGCTTACGCTCTAGCATTTCTACAGCGATTTCAAAGGTTGGGGGGGCTTTGCGCTCCAAAACGGTTTTCTGAGAGCCTCGCCGTCTGGCTTCGTCATCGCCTAGGGTGACAGCCTGGATACCGCCTACTAAATCGGAAAGGGTGGGATTTTTAATCAAGTTTTCAATCCGATTGCCGTGAGCAGTTCCCACCAGCATCACCCCCCGTTCCGCAATGGTACGAGCGGCCTGAGCTTCTAGTTCTGTGCCAATTTCATCGATAACGATCACCTCTGGCATATGGTTTTCCACCGCCTCAATCATCACCTGATGCTGATGTTCTGGGCTAGCCACCTGCATCCGTCGGGCTCGACCAATAGCTGGGTGGGGAATATCGCCATCTCCAGCAATTTCATTAGAGGTGTCGATAATCACGACCCGTTTGTCTAATTCGTCTGCCAGAACTCGGGCAATTTCCCGTAAAGCAGTGGTTTTGCCTACACCAGGACGCCCGAGCATCAAAATTGACTTACCAGTTTCCACCAAGTCACGAATCATGCCGATGGTACCAAAGACCGCTCGACCAACACGACAGGTTAAGCCAATAATTTCCCCTGGACGGTTCCGAATCGCACTAATGCGGTGCAAGGTGCCCTCAATTCCGGCTCGGTTATCACCGCTAAAGGATCCCACTCGCTCAACACAGTGATTGATTTGTTCGATAGTAACTGGTTGATCAGAAAGGTACTCTGCCCGATCACGAAAGCGCACTTCTGGGAAGCGACCGAGATCCATAATCACTTCGATCAAACTGTCCCTTTCAGCATGTTGCTCCAATAATGAGCGAATTTCGGCTGGCAAAATGTCTAGTAATTTTGGCAGGTCATCTGTAATTTGTTGACAGTTTGAAATCCTCTGAGTTTTGTCCACTGTGTCTTGGTGTTCCTTGGTAGGTAGAGTGCCACAATCTAGTTGAAGATTGTCACTTACCTCTGAGGATTGAGCCCTTACGGTCATCGCCTCAACCAAGTTATTTTCATAAACCACTGGTGATTCTTGATTGAATGACACTTGTTGATCTGAAAACTTGCTTAGTGGAAAATTCACCATTTGTTTTGCTCAAATAAAGCGATTTCTGCTGTTACGTTTTGCCCTATTTAAATTGCGGTTATTGGTCAGATATTGGATTTAATTCATGTCTAATTTAACTCCTAATACTTGACGATTTTTATCCCAATTTAATCGAACATTCTTTCTCGATTAAAGTCAAGAAAATTAGATACTCTTGGGGATTTTTTTGACGGATTTGAGTTGAGCAACCAGGGCATGGGCAGTTGCCACAGCCTGCCAGAGCAGATCTGGTACATCCTCAAGGTTTCTAGAGGAGGGATTAGGAACGAATCCCTGGTGGTGATCAACGTCTTTGTCATAGTCTTGTTCTAATTTTTCTACAATCGGTGAGAGTAGAACTCGGGCGTAGCTACCGTAAGCCACACCGGCAATGTAGGATAGGTTATTTGGTTGTTCGCCCTTGGGGTTCGAGTAGGGTAGGTTATTTGGTTGTTCCCGTAGCTTGGCCGAAAGGCCAAGGTTGTTGTAGGAACGTTCAACCGGCAACCTGCCAACTTTCAACAATTCTTTAGAACCTTCAACGGGCAACCTACCAACTTGGCGGTTCAACAGCTTAGCTGCTCTTAGTTTGCTGACGGTGTGGTTATTGGTACCACCAGCTAACTGTACGTATCCTGGTAATCCAGCAGCGATGACTTTCTCAGCGAGTTTGATAGCAGCATGAGTTGTTCCCATGCCTATATCCCCACTCATAGGACGTCCATCGGTTTGCCAGATTAGAGGACAGGGTAAAGGCTGGATTAGTTGGTAGATTTCTTTTAGGTAGTCAATCAAATCTTTACCATCTGGGCAGCTAATGGCTAGGAGTTTGAGTTGAGCGCACCAGGGTGCGATCGCATGCCAGAGTCTTTTAAAATCTGGTAAATTCCCGACTTTGGTGTGAATTTCTATAGCATCAACGCCATTGCTTCGAATCAGGGGTGCGATCGCAAAAGGAGCTGATACGTATGACCGAGTAGTGATCAGCTGATGGGGGCAAACTGGCAGACAACGACCACAGCCATAACAGCGTTGGTCGAGCACACCAGAGTAAGCTTCACTGCCATTCTGGAAAGTAATTGCTTGTGCTGGGCAAATCTTTTCACAGGGACGAGGGCAGTCCCCTGGACACAAATCCGAGTCAAATTCGGCTTTCCGGAAATGGGGGTCTTCCCCATCATTCAAGCTCACCATCAGCCATGGTCTGCCAAGGAAGCCAAACCCTCGCTGTTTGGCTTCTTTTCCCATGGTGCTGGCGACTTGTAAGGCATCTTTCGCCGCCGAAATGACCGCCGGGTCAGCTGCCACATCAATACAATCGGCACCGGCGAGGGTGTAAGCCAAGGTTAGGCTTCTAACAGCAGGGAGGTGTTGAAAACTGGCTCCGCAAATGAGCTTGAACCAATGACCCTCCCTTAAGGAATGTAAGGGATAGTAAAGTTCAGTCACTCTTATATGCTAAATCTTTAAGCCGAAAATGGGGAGACTAATTTTACAATTCGAGTAATGAAAAAGGTTTTTTTTGAGGCGCTTACAAACCTTTCCGGGGGGGAAACTCCCTCAATTTTTTTCAAAAAATGCAGATTTAGGGTAGTTGGTTTTCTTCTTACACTAAATGTAGCGGTTGATTTTTTACAGCTGATCTCAATAAAATAATGGTGTCAATTAATTCAAAATTCTTTTGATTACAAGCCATCCCACGTGATAGTTAGTCGTGGGATGGAGTTTAAGCATTGGGAATCTTGGCTAGCTTAGGTTAATCAATAATCGCGTTAAGCAGAACCTCGGCTAAGGTCATATTCTCCATGTCTTCCAGAGTGACTGTGTCCACGATGTCAAATTGAGCCCCAGCCCCTTCAAGATCATCATCAAGTGCTTTCAGAAACCGAGTTGCCATGGAATCATTGCCCACTTGGATCAGTGAAATGCCTAGTTCTTCATCCCGGTCTATTTTCCGAGATGCTTCAATGATGACTCGCATTACGGCTTTGCGGTCATCTGGCTCACCATCGGTTATCACCAATAATGTTTCCCCATTGGGTTTGGTTTGCCCAGCCGCTTTGCGCTTAAAGTAGTCATCGGTGGCATCCTTAAGCACACCAGCGAGATCGGTGCGACCCATGGGATCATTTTCTTGGAAAATTTGTTCTACTTTATCTGAGGTAACATTATCGTACCGTCTAAAGCGACTAGAAAACAGGTAAACCGTAATCCCATCTGGATCGAGCTGTTCACATTTTCTGGCCACTGCTAAGGTAGACTCTTGGGCAATCTGCCATCGACTTTTGCTCCTATCTTGGTAGTCTGGGCTAGACATACTGCCGCTTTTGTCGATGATTAACGTATAGTCACGGTCTTCCACGAGTGAACCTCCCACGAAAAAATTTCCTCCTTACCTTAACTGCCACGATTTCTTAATCTAGCTTATC
>NZ_JAAHHE010000172.1:0-13257 GCF_010692525.1 Moorena sp. SIO3B2 | reverse complement strand
TGCTAGGGAATACCTACACACAAGTGGGGTTAAATCGACTGGCAAAGGAGCGTTACCTCAAAGGTTTAGAACTGGCTAAAGCAGCATCAGATTTAAACAGTCAAGCGGAAATACAAAAGAGTTTAGTGATTATCACCCTAATTCTTGATAGTAAAGAAGAAGCGTTACAGTGGTTAGAGCAAGCCCAGGTCAGTTATCGGGCTTTAGGGGATGAATCAGAAGTGCGTGAATTAGAACAGAATAAAAGTGAAATTTTAGAGGCGGCTCTGGATTTGAGGTAGGGGGTATCGGTATGGTTTCAACTAAATCAAAAAGGCCAACAATTTGGGCAACAGCTCTAGTTAGTTTGATCTCAGTAGGGGTAATTATGCCTTTGCCCACAGTGGGACAAACTACGACGAAACAAGATAGTAGCAACCAACAACTTATCAATCAAATCCCTTACAGGTTAAAATCCTCGGGATTTATCCCTTTGGCTTTTAATTGCTCTAGCAATGCCTTCATGCGAATTCGTTCAAGCTCTAAAGCTTGCTGTGCTTGCTCTGCTCGTTTTGATGCCTGTTGTTTTTCGAGCCTTTCAAGCTCTAAAGCTTCCTGTGTTTGTTCTAAAGCTTCTTCGGCTTGCTCTGCCCGTTGACGTTGTTGTTCTCTCTGCTCACTAATTTCCAAATAGCTAGCAAAAGGCTCACCATTGGGATAATAGAGCACCAATTGAGATGCTACTAACTCAAAGGTAATTCCTAAACGGGGACTAACCCAACCAAGCATCTGAGGGATTGGTTCTAGTTTTTCGGCTGAACGCAACCAGCCTTTTAGTTTGGCTCTATTTGGATCATAGAGATAGTACTCTTCTACTCCATGGGTCCGGTAAAACTTGAGTTTATCGTCTTCTAATTCTTTGATGGTGTTGGTTAATGATGCAATTTCAAAGGTGACTTGGGGATTAAGGTTATCTTCAACCCAGGTTTTATAAGAACGCCGATGCCCTTTGGGTCTACCGATAACTACCATCACATCCGGGGCTTGATTGATTTTGGGTTGTCCTTGTATTGGATACCACAACAAATCCCCAGCAACGAATACATTGGGGTCATCTTTGAAGTGGACTTCCAGGCCATACTTAATGGTGGTAATTAGTTCAAATTGAAGGGTATTGTCGGCCATTGGTTTGCCGTCACTTTCGGGATAGAAGATGTCATCGGTTGTGGGAGTAATTTGCTGAACCATAGGAAAAATTGTTTGGGTTGTAGGGAGTAGGGAGGATCCCCCCTAGCCCCCCTTAATAAGGGGGGAACCTTAATAAGGGGGGAATGGAGTAGGGAAGAGGGAAAAAATTATTTGTATCTCACTCGTGATCAGAATTGCTAGAGATTATAGGTTAAAATCCTCGGGATTTATCCCTTTGGCTTTTAATTGTTCCAGTAATGCTTTCATACGAGTTCGTTCAAGCTCTAAAGCTTGCTGTGCTTGCTCTGCTCGTTGTGATGCCTGTTGTTTTTCCAGCCTTTCAAGCTCTAAAGCTTGCTCCGTTTGCTCTAAAGCTTCCTGCGCTTGCTCTGCCCGTTGGCGTTCTTGTTCTTTTGCCAGCCTTTCGAGCTCTGCCTGTTGTTGAGCCATATCTCTTTGCTCACTAATTTCCAAATAGCTAGCAAAAGGCTCACCATTGGGATAATAGAGTACCAATTGAGATGCTACTAACTCAAAGGTAATTCCTAAACGGGGACTCACCCAACCTCGCATCTGAGGGATGGGTTCTAGTTTTTTTCCTGAACGCAACCAGCCTTTCAGTTTTGTCCGATCTGGGTCATAGAGATAGTACTCTTCTACCCCATGGGTCTGATAAAACTTGAGTTTCTTTTCTTCTAATTCTTTGATGGTATTGGTTTCGGAGGCAATCTCAAAGGTGACTTGGGGATTAAGGTTATCTTCAACCCAAGTTTTATAAGAACGCCGATGCCCTTTCGGTCTACCGATAACTACCATTACATCGGGGGCTTGGTTGATTTTGGGTTGTCCTTGTATTGGATACCACAACAAATCCCCAGCAACGAATACATTGGGTTCATCTTTGAAGTGGACTTCCAGGCCATACTTAATGGTGGTAATTAGTTCAAATTGAAGGGTATTGTCGGCCATGGGTTTCCCGTCACTTTCGGGATAGAAGATATCATCGGTGGTGGGAGTAATTTGCTGAATCATAGGAAAAATTTTCACCAAATACTGGAAGCCTATTCTATCTTATCACACCCTATAAAAAACTACCATTTTAACAGATTTTTTGTAAAGCAAACGTGTTATTATTTAATTGGTGCTTGATCTTAGATTCAACAACTAAGGGATGTGTGATGTTTAATTATAGCAATCTCCCCAAGATTTTCTCTTCAATCTCTTGGAAACTATCTTTGGTACCGGTCTCTTCTGTTCTCTTGCTCCTTGGTGCTTGTCAGAATAGTCAAACGATCAACCAAACAGTCAACCGAGGTTTAGAAATTCGCTTTCTGGCAGGGAGTGACTTAAAAGATTTTTGCGATCGCGCTGCGACCAAACTCAATAACTCCCAGCCTAAACTAGAGGATGGTACTCCCTTTTATCTAACCTGCGATACTAAAGGAAGTGGGGATGTGGTCGATGAAGTTCTTAATCTTACGCAACAATTGCAATCCGGTGCGATCGCTCCTGAAGATTCCCAATTTCCTACTTTAATTTCTGTGGATGGGGAAATTTACCAGAGTCAGCTGATCTTCCAGATTAATAAAATTTTTCCAGGACAGAACTATATCCCAGATTTAACTGAATCACCTCTGCTTGCTTACAGTCCGATGGTTTTTATGACCCAAGCTGATTTAGCCGGAGGTTTAGCAGCAGTGGACGATCTCTATGTTTCGTTGGTAGAAGCGAAAAATCACCAGGATCTAGACCCCAAGGCGGCTCCTTTACCAATAACCTACGTTCACACCGCCCCAACCCGTTCTAATTCTGGCTTGCAAACCCTAGTGGCTCAATTTGCTTCGGTTTCCGGTAAGCGTCCTCAAGAACTCACCATAGCCGATGTTAAAAAATACCAAGATCGGGTTCAGAAAATCCAAAACAAAATCACCCGTTACGGCAAATCCACCGGATCTTTAGCGAAATCGATGGTAAAAAACGGTCCGTTTTGGGCTTCTGTGGGCTCTGTCTATGAATCTTTAGTGATTTCTGCCAACAGCCAAGGTAATAATACGGTTAACTATCAAGCGGTTTATCCTTCCGCTACCTTCAGTTCCAACATCCGCGCCATCCTCCCCAATGCCCCATGGGTGAGTGAAAAAGAGAAAGCAGCAGGGGAAAAAGTTATTGAATTCCTACGGCAACCAGAAACCCAAAAAATTGCGGTAGACTTGGGCTTACGTCCGGGGATTCCAGGGGTGCCCCTTGGCAGTAAGTTTTCCCCTCAATTTGGGGTACAAGCTAATCCTCAATACGATTCCTACCGTCCTCCTAAACCGGAAGTGGTAGAAGCGATGTTGCAAAGTTGGCAAAGCTACGCCAAAAAACCTTCCCAAGTTGCTTTAGTCGTAGATGTTTCCGGTTCTATGAGAGGTGAGAAACTCTCGGGTGTGCAGAATACGTTACTGAACTACGTGCAGAATCTCGGTTCAAGGGAAAAGATAGCAATTATTCCTTTCAGTAATGAGATTAAGCAGCCATTTATGGTGGAAGGAACACCCCAAGGAAAAGCTGAGGGGATAAAATTTATCGGTAGTCTGAAAGCTGGGGGAGGAACTCGATTATATGATAGTGCTATTTTTGCTCGGAACTGGTTAAAACAAAATTTTAAAACAGACGCGATTAATGCGGTGTTGATTTTGACCGATGGTCAGGATTCTGGCTCAGAAATTACTCTCGATAACCTCTCAAAACAATTACAAAGCAGTAACTTTGAAGCGGAGGAAAGTATTGCTTTTTTTACCGTCGGTTACGGCAAACAAGGAGAATTTAGTCCTAAAGTCCTGCAAACAATTGCTGAACTAAATGGGGGCTATTATCGTCAGGGCAATCCCGAAACAATTTCTAATTTAATCGCAGATTTACAAGTTGAGTTTTAAGTACAGCAGTTTTCAATTGGGTGAGGTACAGATTCTTGGGTTTTAGGGAACAGGGAACAGGGAACAGGGAACAGGGAAAAAAATTTAGATGTACCTCATTAAAATAGTTAACCATATATAGTTAAAGTAAATTATCAGTCGCTGATTACCGATTACTAAACCCATGTTAACCTTTGCAAATCCTCTTCATTATCCCCTAGCGGTCTTAGCAGGAGGTGTAGTCCTGGCGATCGCAGTACGAGTTGCTCGACTTCCGAGCCCCATTGCTATTCCCCTAGCAGGAGTGGTCACGGTGGCTAGTGCCACTGTTCTTAAGCAAAAGGAAAGTCAACCACGCCCGACCCTACAAAACCCTGCTTTGGAAAGGGAATTACAACAGGTACGACAACAGGCTCAACTGATTGCTCAAAAAGCAGAAAGCCTGCGCTCAGAATCGGAAAAACTTGCCCTTGCTACCACCGAAATGGAGCTACTTTCTACTATTCAATTCGCATGCGATCGCGCTTTGGAATTACCCAGCAAAATTGACCAATTCTCCCAACGTCTCCATGGTACAGACTCCCTGCTTTCAGTAACCGATTTACAGCAGCAGTTGCAAGAGGTAGAAGCGAAAAAAACTAATAGTTCTGGAGTCGCCAGGCAACAATTACAGCAATTAGCGACTAGCTTAAAGCACAATATTACCCTTGCCCGACAAGGGGAAGATGCCAGACAAGCCCAGGTGATTGCTCTAGCTACTTTGATTACTGATACTGCGGGAGTTCTACAACAGTTGCAGAATCGCCTGCGCACAAGCAATTTAGAAGATACCCAAGCCGTGGAAGAATTGCGCTCCCTCAGTACGGAATTGGCAGGTTTTCAAGACAATATGGCTCTTTTCCTATCTTAACTTGATAGTAAGCTATCAGCTATCAGCTATCAGCTATTAGCTATTAGCTATTAGCTATCAGCTATCAGCTATCAGCTATCAGCTATCAGCTATCAGCTATCAGCTATAGCGGTTTTCAATACCCAATTGCAAACTGCTTTAAATAACTTAAGTTTAATACCAACTGATCTATTCCCTGTTCCCTGTTCTCTGTTCCCTATTCCCTCTTCCCTCTTCTCTGTTCCCTATTCCCTGTTCCCTAAAAAACCAGAAATATGTACTCAATAAAGTCGCAAATCGTTATAAATCATGGATAATAAAACCACTAAAACAATTACCTCCCTGGGGATTATCGCTGTTTCCCTAGGCATTGCCTACGCTCCTTTACCAGGGGGAAATCAAACCCTTTATGTGGTAAGTGGAACAGAATTGCAAGAACCCCTCGCTGTTCTCGAACAACGTTTTGAAGAAACCCATTCTAATATTAACATCGAATTTAAATTCCAAGGCTCCCAGGAATTAGTCAATCGCTATCTCGATGAAAAGAATGATTTTAAACCCACAATTTTAATTCCCGCTAATGGGGTTTTGTTGAATGAGTTAAGCGTCCGCTGGCAAGCCCAAAACACTAGTGAAGCCTTTTATGATAACCCCCAACCCATTGCCAAAACCCTCTTAGTAGGTATTGCTTGGCCAGAACGGGGACAAGTTCTATTTCCCGATGGTCGTTTTCAATGGTTAAGACTGGAAAATGCCATGAAAAAGCGCAATTGGCAGGAGATTGGAGGCAATCCTAACTGGGGGAGTTTTGACTTTGTGACTACCGATCCTAATCGTTCCAATAGCGGACAACTGACCTTAAGTCTTTGGACACAGAGTAATTCTGGGGGCGCAACCTTATCCCCAACTAATTTTAATAGCTCGGAAACTCAATCTCTGTTCAGTTTAGTCAAGCGGTCTGTCTATCAACCGCCACGGTCAACAGACACTCTATTGCAAGAGTTTATTGCCCGTGGTCCCAATGAGGCAGATGTTGCTACTGTATATGAAAGCATTGCCCTCTACCGTTGGGAACAGGTAGCACAGACTCAAAGCAAGCCCTATCAGATTTATTATTTTAATCCCACCATTGAAACGGTTTCCACCGCAGCCATTGTCCGCAGAGATGTGAACTCGCAACAGGTAAAAGCAGCACGGAAATTCCTCCAATTCCTAACTGCTCCAGAACAACAAAAAACCTTTGTGCAATACGGTTTTCGTCCTGTGATTGGGGGTATTGATTTGCAATCTGTCTCCGGGAGTCCTTGGACAAAAGGTATTCCCGGTGCAAAAACTGACCCTAATTTAAAAACCTTAGCACCACCAAATTCTGAGGTGATTGGGGAAATTCAACGGATGTGGAATCGGGTGCAGTAGGGAGTCGGGAGTCGGGAGTCGGGAGTCGGGAGTCGGGAGTCGGGAGTCGGGAGTCGCGAAACTCCCTTATTAAGGTGCTGCATCGCTATTCCCTATTCCCTGTTCCCTATTCCCTATTCCCTGTTCCCTGTTCCCTGCTCCCTGCTCCCTTTGCTTTATATCGATTAATCTTTCTTAACAAAAAAGGTACCCGCAAGGGTACTGTTAAAGCTGTATCAGGTCCAATAGTATAGAAAGACGCACCAGTACAGAGTTGGTATAAATGCTCTGAATAAGTAGAGGGAAATATGGCTAAACAATTACCAAGCTATGAACGAATTTTTGGCGAAATTGATTTCAAAAAAGGCGATGAAGCCCGTTCAGTCTATTCTCCTGCTGCTTATTTAGCTGATTTATTACAACTGTTGGATGATGAGTTTAAGGAACACGGGTTTGACCAGCGTCGCAGTGATATCAAGGAAATACTGCTGGATGCTAAAAATACCTTTGAGATGCTACCTTACCTGGATCGAGTCAATGAGATCCTAGCCTCTAAAATCAAGAACAATGGAAATGGTGAGGCTTTTGAACAGATCCGTAAAGCGATTTATCCCTTTAACCTGCCCCAAGATATTGACTACGCCACAGTCAAGGTCTATCTGCAGCATCTCGGTGTAAAAGCTGAAGAACTTTATAGATTACTTGATGAGATGCCACAGCAAGAGCTGTTGGCAAAAGCCTATTTAGGGATCTTAGAACAAGAGTGGGCGACTCTGATCGAAACCGCCCGAACAGGCAATGCGATCGCACAGTGTTACGGTGTTGCTACACTCTCTGACCTTATAGATATAGCCAATGGTGAGATAGTAGTAGATAAGTTTCTTACAGCTACCGGCATCAGTGAACTAGAACTTCGAGAACTTTTATTTCAAAATCTTAATCAAAATAGTGAAAAACTTCAGGACGCTAATTTATTAAAATTTTTCTGTAATGGCCCTCAAATAGGGGCTGCTGTTCTAACTGATGATGAAAAACGCATTACGTGGCAAAGTCAAGGCTCTACATCACAGGCTCAAGGGCTTGAATTCTGGTTAGACCGTGCCAACCGCTTCATCCGTCTCGCTAAGAAAACCGGGTTCACGTTTACCGAACTGGATATTATCCTACGTACCTGCTGTAACAATCAGTTAAACCCAGAAGCCCTTACCCGTATCGCAGTTGTTCACTGGCTAAAGGCTAAGCTGGAACTGGAAGTCGATGAGATTTGTGCCTTTTTTGCTCAGATGAATATCCTCGGGCAAGGTAATGAGGAGATGCCCATTGACCTGTTTAACCGCGTTTACAATAACCCCTGTGCCATCGCCGATAAACAGTATATCTGGAATCACGCCAATATTCCTCAACAATTTTCTGAGCTAGGACTTTCTAAGATTGAATTCAAACTAGATATTCTCGACTCATCCAATGACGGTTATCGAAAAAGGGTTGCCCACTCTTTGGATTTACCAACCAAGCAACTGACCTACTTAATTAAAAAGTTTCGTAGCCACTGGGATAAGGATGAGCTTTGGAACACTGGGAATGAAGAAAGGTCAATGCTTACCACTTTCTACCGTGTGAGTAAGCTAGCCAATATCTGTGAGATTTCCCTGGAAGAGCTATTTATTATTTTCGATATCTTAGAACAAGACCCCGCTGTTCGTCAATTTAAAAATTGCAACGTTTTAATAGACTTTAAGATAGATCAGCGGGATTGTTATAAAATCATCTCCAACGATAATGTTCAAGACTCCATGTGGTTGATTCAAGTCGTTTATGGATTGACCCAATGGATGCAAAAGAACGACTTTTCTGCCCATGAATTGTTAAAAATAACCAGTGGTGCTTATGTCGATAAAATCGACTTGAAGAAAATTGATGACACCATGCCGGTTAAGAAAGTCAAAACCCAAAAGGAGATTGACAAACAAGAAAAACTGGCGTTATTCAATAGTTGGCATCAAGGGTTTAAACCCTTACATTTTAAAGAGTCATTACTAAAAGAAGCTGGGCTGGACAGCCGGACATCACGGCTGGTTTACGAAACCTTAAGCGATTGCAAATATCATCTGACTAAGAAAGAGCCTAGGCTGATTGACTTTGATGCTAATCTTGTCAAAAAAGCAGCCTACGACGCTGTTAATCAAATTGACACCATTACACAGAAAGATTTCTTAGGCTTGGGGATTGGGGAAAAAATAGCCGATAAAATCTATGACAATTTGATTCATAAAGGTCACTTGAATACTCAAGGCAGGCTGATTGAAGACCAACTCACTACCGATGTGAGTAAATTCCACATTGATACAGAGTTTACCCCGATTCGGTCTGAGCTGTTCAATCAAATTAGCAAGCTCCATCAAGACCATGATGATGTTTCTATTTATCCTTCCGATCTCAAACCCTTGGGCTTACAAGAATTTGAATCTAGAGAGCTCTACCATAATCTAATTTTTAACGGTTATATCGATGATCAAGGTGCCCTAGTTGAAAAGTCATTCTTCGAGGATTCTGATAATGAAGATAATTTTGAAGTTAATGCCAATATCGGTACCCAGTCAAAAGATGTATTCGAGATTCTGTCTAAGCGTAGTCAGGAGATAAAACTACACAAGATTGCGGTTAACAAAGGTATCTTTTCTGAGTTACCACTAACCGAGCTCGAAGTGGATGATTTGATTGAAAATCTCAAGTTTAACGACTATATCGATGAAGACGGGCATTTTGTCGATAACCTGAAACTAACTCAGCTCCCACTCAAAGATTTTTCCCTGGCGTTGCAATTCTATCCCCATAGAACAGCGATATTATCAGCCTTAAAGCAACATCTTGAAAAAAATCTGTCTAGTTATCTTCAGTTTAGCCGAGAGGATTTTATTAAGGTTGCCGAAAAGATTGTGGCCAGATGGTCTTTCCAGGCGGTAAACTACCACTTTCTAGAAGGGGGTAAAATAGCCGAAAAACATAAAGCATTTTTCAGAGAAGAAGAAAATTTCCAAAACTTCGATATTTGGTGGTCATTCGAGCCCACTGATAACCGGGTTGTGTTTAATACTTTGCGCAATATCGTACTGCTATCAGACAAGCTACAGTTAGTGGATCATCCACTAGATCAGCTGGGCTTCAGTAGCAGCGAAAAAGAGGAATTATTTGACCTTCTGATCAGTTTAGAGCACATCACCGATGACCGGAAAATCCCAGAGGATAAGCTGGACTATTTCTTAAATATCGACAATGCCCTGGCCATATCCCTAGAAGCATTTGAAGATTACAATAAAGATGTATTCTTCTTATTGCATGCCATTGCTAAAGAGCAATCGGCGATGGTTAATAAGGTAGTTAGCCTGGTTAAAACCCTAGCTGAAAAACAAGAAACCTTTATCTATAAACAGTTAAAGCAGACGTTTAACCTTAATGTGGATAGTATGCGAGTGATCTCTGCTGAGATGTTCAAAGGCAGTGATCATATTGCATCTGAATGGTTGTTACCCTTATTAAAGGCTGAAGATCTTCTCGGCAATATTACCAAACTGCCCAAAGAACAACGGTTCAACACTGCCTATCGCCGAACTCAACAGTTTGCCTTGCTGGCCAATAAACTCAAACTGACTAAAGAAGATATTGAGCTGGTCTTTCATGATCAGAGTTTAGTGGAGAAGTTTCCTGAAAAGCTGGCACTTCCCCAAAAACCTGAACCCAATACAACTACACCCAATACAACTACACCCATTACAACATTTGATGCCCTCCTGGAGAGCACCGATGGCAAGATCTACTTGTTCGCAGGTGACCGATATTGGATTTATGATGGCATAACCTATGAATTAGAAGAAGAAGAAGGAAAGGAACTTAAAGAACTTTCAGTTCACTTTGCCGGTAAAACCATTGATGCGGCTTTTGTGGATAATGACGGTCGAAACGTGATTATCGCTAACGGAAAATACTATCAGCAATCCAAAGATAATAAAGTTTGGGAACTAAAAGAACGAGAATGGGGTAAGCTCCATAATAACTTCCAGAACCTTGATAAAATCGATGCCGCTTATACTGATAGTAGCGGATACACCTATCTCTTTTCAGGTGACGAATATGTCCGCCAATCCAAGGGAAGCGACTATATCGATGAAGGCTATCCTAAAAATATTGCCCAACACTGGAAAAATGAACCAGGCAACGAACAACTACCAAAACCATTTCAAGAATCCATAGATGCTGCCTTTGTCGGACATGATGGTAAGACCTACTTATTTAAAAACGATCAATTTGTTAGCTCAGAGGACCTGACTAAAGCCCAGAGTATTCTCGCTAAGTGGGGGCGGACGCAAAATAATCTCAAAACTACCGGCAAAGTGGATGCGGCATATATCCACGGTAGTCAGATCATGATCTTCTGCGGCGATCAGATATTTAGCTTTAACGATTGCCTGGAAAATGATGGCGTGATGCCCACTGAAGGGTTCCCTAAACTCATTAAAGAACACTTTAACAATCTTCCTGCTGAGTTCTATCAGGATATAGATGCGGCTTTTAAAGATAACAATCAAGTACTTTACCTATTTAAAGACAAAAAATATATAACTATTGATTCAAGCAATAGTCAGATTACCCCCCATGAAATTAAAGAGCATTGGGGTAAAACCTTAAACCCCCTGACCGATGGTTCCGTAGATGCCGCCTTTGTTGGTCTTGATGGCAAAACCTATCTCTTCAGCGGCAATCAGTATTTCCGTTATTCCAGTGATGACTATTCCGAAGTCGATGCAGGGTATCCGAGAACGATCGCATCTGACTGGGGGGGATTAGAACAAGTTAATGCAGCCTTTGTCTTGGATGGAAAGACTTATTTATTCGATAAGTCTACTTCAAAACCGAAGTATGTTCGCTATTCAACTAATGACTACAAAGAAGCAGATGAAGGGTATCGGGAGCCAAAACTTGTCAATGATAACTGGTGGAATCTGCCTCAGCATTTAATTAATGCTGGTTTTGCAGCAGTTGATGCGGTTTTCACAGATTATAATGGCAGCCACTATCTATTTTCTGGCAACCAATTTATCCACTCTGATGCTATGCACCGTTGGTGGTCAGAGCCGCAAACTATTTCCGAAAAATGGGACGACATCCCCTTTACTAAAATACATGCAGCCTTTACCGGAAAAGATGGAAAAACCTATTTCTTTTCTGGCAATGAGTATGTTCGTTTTTCAGACAAAGAGTTTTGTCATTTGGACAACGGCTATCCCAGAACAACTAACAAATTCTGGGGCAACATCAAAAATAATATTTTAGAAACCGGCAAGATTGATGCGGCGGTGCGACTGCATTCTGAATGGGAGGAGGAAGTTAAAGGTCAAACTGAGACTCAGAAGCAAAGCGCAATTCATACTTATCTATTTTCCGGTTCACAATTCTTCCGATACACAGATGACAATTACGAGAATGTTGAATCTGGTTATCCGAAGTCAATCAAAGATGCTTTAGCCGATGAGCCTCGCTTTAAACAGCTAAAGGAAGATAAAGAGAGTCTCGCCTTAGTCGAAAAATTGACTGCCGCGTTTGCTGATCAGCGTAATGTTTATCTTTTTGCTGATCAACAGCTTCGCGTCATTTCCAATAGCAGATCAAAAACCTACAAAGACTACACTAATGCAACCTATGTAATTCAATGTGCCTTTATTCAAGACGGCTCGGTTTACATTGAGAGCCAAAACAGAGGTTGGGAGCATAGTACTAGCTTAGAAGGCGTAAAGTGGGACCGACTTAACAAACAGCCTGAATGGTTCACTAAACTCCCTAATGATTTCAAATCGGGTATAGACGCTGTACTCAAAGGCACAGATGGTAATACCTATCTATTCAAAGGTAATCGGGTTTACAACCGATTGCTAGATGAAACCAGGGAGATAAAAGAAGAATGGGGGCGCGTAGCCAACCGCATCTATGAATCTGGACAGGTTGATGCTGGACTCGTGGGCCGGGATGGAAAAACTTATCTGTTTTCACAGGATCAGTTTTTTACCTATGAAAATAATAAACCCATGGATAACCCAGCGTCGGAACTACCGGAAATGATCAAAGATCATTGGGGTGGGTTAACTCGTGTCGCTCATGCTTATGTTCTCGATGGTAAGACCTATCTACTAGAACCCCCTAATGAAGATGGCGAGTTCCGATATGTTTGTTACTCATCCAACGACTACACAGAACCCGATACCGAAAACCCCATACAAGCCGACCAGAGTTTTTGGAATATTCCCCAGGACTATCAAGAAGCGGGTTTTGACCAGGTTGATGCGTTATATGTAGATGGTGACAATCTGATCTTGATCCATGATGGTGAATTCCTGGAATACAATCCCGAAAATGATTATTGGTCTTATCCTAAGTCTCTAGATAAGTTGTGGAAGGGGATTGATTGTGATAATCACGTCATTGAGGAGTTAACCACTGTCTTCGTTGATCAAAGCGGTGCTATTCATTGTTTCAACCCTGAGTGTTTCTTAACTATTACCCCTGGTTCAACTAATCCAGAGCCTAAGATCCACAGAACACGAGATCATTGGGGGCTGGTTAAGAATGTTTTAACCGAAAAAGTAGATGCTGCGGTTGTTGATACTAAAGGGATAACGTATCTATTCTCAGGTGACCAATACGTCCGTTATTCCAGCGATGACTATCGACAGATTGATCAAGATTATCCCAAATCTATCGCTATCAACTTACGGAAAGAAGCCAGCTTTAAACATCTACCGGATGAATTTGAAGAGAAGATAGCCCAACAGCAAGCCAAGCTAGCAGCAGTGGTGATCAATCAACGGAATGTGTATCTCGTGATCGATACCACCTTGTTTGTTGCCTCCATGGAACTGG
>NZ_JAAHHE010000171.1:0-13405 GCF_010692525.1 Moorena sp. SIO3B2 | reverse complement strand
ACTGCTAAAAAATAATGATGAATATCCTAGACTGACTTACATCTTATTTATCAATACAATACTCTAGATTTAATAAGACATAGGGAAACAAATTTGTAAACCATCCCCCCCAAATTTCTTTAGCTTTTTCGCCTTCAATAAAGGAGTTGACAATACGTTGCCATGGCGGATCACTCTTAGGGAGAATCATGCCATAGAAATCACAGGTCAGTGGTTGATCTGGAGATAAGGTGTACTGGGATGAGGAAAGTCCTTGTCTGGTGACTTCTCCAATTAATAAAATGCCATCGCTGGCAAAGGCATCAATATCGCTATTGACTAATGCTTTGACTCCTTGAGACCTACCTATGTCTCCAGGAAAAACTATTTTCTGAGCATTAGGATAGGTTTGCTCAATAAATGTTTCTGTGAGGCTACTGGGAAGCACTCCAATTTTTAAACTGTCAAGGCTTTGGTAACGATTGAAGACTCTCGGTTGTTGAGAATCTACTAAAAAGTGTGTGCCAGTAATAAAAAATGGTGTTGAGAATTTTACCCCTGCAATATCACTCCTAATAGTATTAGGGCCACACTCCAAATGTACGGTTTCGTCTCGGACAATAGCAAAGCGATTTTCCAAGGTTGATTGAATGGCAACAACTTTTAGTTCTATAGGTTTATTGAGTTCTTCGGCAACCTTGTCTTTTAAGGAATTTAGTAGCTCAAAGCAATACCCTTTCCAATCTCCGTTGGTATCAATGTAGCCAAAGGGAGCAGCATCTTTTCTAATACCAACTTTGATGGTACCAGTTCGTTTAATTTGGTCTAAAACCGTTTCTGAACGCTTCGGTATTGGCTCAATTGCGATTTGTGGTATGATACTTTGGGGAGGTTCACTACCAAAGGATTCCTCTAGTTGTTCTGGCGTTAAAGACTTGACTAAATGTAGCTCTAGGGAATTCTCAGAGAGGAATTTGGCATAGCTAACACTGAGGTAAGGTCGATAGTTTGGCAAATCCCGAATATGAGTATTAACAAAAGCTAAGCTTAAGGCTTTTAGGTAAGAAAGTCCGACCTGAGGATTGGAACCAAGTAATTCTTTAGGAAACAGGGCAAAATCGTCGCCGGATGCACCACTAGTGGAGAAGTGGTTGCCATCAACAATCATTGCCAGATATTTTTCTGGGGTATTGAGCCAAATGAAGGGGTGAATCTGTTCTGGGACAGTTGGTGCTACGATGTCGTGGCTACCTGCCATAATCATGACTGGCACTTGAATGTTACCCAAGCTAGCTGGACCAAGGGCTGTGCTGGTAATAGGATTAACAGCGATTACAGCTTTGACCCGTGGATCCTGCAAGTCATAATTAAACGGGGGTAAGCGATTGGCAAGGCATTGGAGCAGTACAGAGAGATTGAAGGTTGGGTCTTGATCAGGACACACTTGGCGCAGTCTTAAATCATTAATTTCTGCACCTGCTACGGCTAACGCTGTGTAACCCCCGAAGGAATGACCAATCACACCAACCTGTTCCAGATTCAGCTTATTAGCAAAATTAGGGTCAGATTTAGAGAGGTCTTCCAGCTCATCGAGCACATATCTAATATCTAAGGGTCGTTCAATAAACTCTACCGGATTGATTCCATTCGCTAGTCCCTGTAGTACAGCTTGAGAGTATTCAACATTACTCCCGACGTGTTCAGGAACGGCTACAGCAATGCCATGGGATGCTAAGTGTTCTGCTAAATAGGTGAAATGGTTGCGATCTGAGGCAAAGCCATGGGACATGACTACTAAGGGGGCTGGTTTTGGATTGCCTTTGGGTAAGTACAAAGCAACCTCAAACTTGGTTTCTCCGGATAACCCTAGAGGGGATTGACGGCGGCGACCGGAAAGGGTGATGACTTGGTCTGTGAATTGATAAGGACCTGGTTGTTGTAAGTCTGTTAACTGGGAGACATCAACGGTATTCTCAGCAGCGGCTTCTCGGGTGGCTTGGTTTGCGATCGCATTCACCGCTGCATCTCGATATCGAAATAGGGTAGCTAGCTCTTTTCGGACATCAAAGATATAGTCAGTATCAATCAACATCCCCTCGGTGGGAAACTGGCGCACTATATTCATTAGAGTTAGACCTTCGGAGTCAGCTGCTGCCAAAACCAGCGCCCCCCGAAGACTATGTAAACCATTGCGACCAGGGTGGGTTTTGATCATCTTTCCCAAACCTTCCAGAAAGGCTTCTCCCATGGGGGATTTACCTAAGCGGGAGATGGCCACAGGACTGATTTTAATCCGCTTTTGGAGTAGCATCCGCAACTGTTCCAAGGCTTCTGGGTTCAGCATTTGGGCGTAGAACTCAAATTCCTTAGTAATTCTGCCCTCATTGGCGAAAATTTCCAGAGATTCCCGGGAAAGGGACAATTTTAACGGACCATAGTTAAAGTAAATGTATTCTGCACTAAGGGCTGGCTTTGGTTTGACTACTGTGGGGAGTATTCCTAAACCAAGGAATAAGCAAGTATATAAAAAACCTAGTAGTTTCTTGGGTTTGGCTTTTGCTTTCACGAGTCTAGTCTTCTCAGTCTTAGGCTTGTTGAGGAGTAAGCATTCAGCTATCAGCCGTCAGCCGTCAGCTAATCAACGGGAGGTAGTAAACAAGTTTAAGGTGCTGGAACGGCTGGTTGAAAATCCCTGCTCGTTTTACTGATCCGACCCCGTACAGTTAAAGCGCCTGCTAGCACCTCAAGTACCGTGGCACAGGCTTCTAGCCTGTGATCCGCTTAAGCTTATAGCTGATAGCTGACGGCTGAATGCTTACGATGAGGAGCATTATAATACAAACAAACAGCAATGTATTGTTGAGACTTCTAGTTATAATAATTCATTAATTCAAGTCATCGGCAAGTGAATAATTTGGTTAGCTATCAGTTATCAGCTATCAGCTATCAGCTATCAGCTATCAGCTATCAGCTATCAGTCATCAGTCATCAGTTGATGCGCTATATGAACCCTACTTGATGTGCTTTTGAATAAAATAAGCTGACCGCTTACTACTGACCACTGAAGGCTGAACGCTGAATGCTTACATAATTTGGTCTTGATATTCCTGATCATAAGAACATTGTGCAATTATAATTAACTTTTCAATTGGCTTTCAACTGGGCTTGTCTTTCTGCTTTGATTTTCCGGAGTCGAGCCACTGCCGGATGAGGATTCAAGGCTTGAGCTTTACGCTGTTGATGTCCCCAATCTAGCCAGTCAGCAATGTATTTACTGACTGTGTCTTTGTTCTGTAGATAATATAGGATTGTGGCATAGACCTCTTCTAAGGTGAGAGTTGAGTAAATTTTGGCAATTTCTTCAGCAGTACGCTCTTTAAAGAGATACTCATACAATACTGTTTCAATGCCAATTCGATGACCTTTAATCCGAATGTCATCAGGAGCCAGAAAGTTGAAATAGTCTTCTATTTGCATAATAATTGTAATGGCAATCGCGTGTTTAAATTAGATTTACACATAAGATTGATTGCAACAGTAACTAGCGATGCATCTATTGTCGATAATTACAGCGGTTTGCCATTTAGTTAGGTACAAATTTATGGATTTTAGGGAACAGGGAACAGGGAATAGGGAACAGGTAAGTCAGAAGTCGGAAGTCGGAAGTCGGAAGTCGGAAAACAATCCTGTGTACCTGATAGTTATGCAAACCGCCGTATATCCATATTATCATCTATAGTTGATCATAATGAAACCGATATGGCGACTAAGAGGGCAGGTTTTGGATTGCCATAGGGTAACTAATTTATTTGGCGTTGCTGAATAGCGAAATGGTAGCGATTGAGATTAAAAATGCTGAAAACCCCTTGAATACACGCTTCCAGCTTTATTTTCGAAACAAGTACGGTAGAGCCACAATAGTTTCAACCAACTAAATAGTAAAAAAGCGATCGCCTATAAAGGGGCGATCGCTTTTTTTTTCGATTGGATCTGCTGTCCTTCGTTTTCTTCCTAAGTAAAAATTTATAGCGGTTTTTAATTAGGTGAGGTACATTTTTTAAGGAGCAGTAACCAGTAAAGTCAGAAGAGGGAAGAGGTAAAAAATTATGTGTACCTCATTAGGAGAAAAACCGCTATATAAATCAGAAGCTGTTTAAATTAAGATCATAGATTGGCCCATGTGGGGGAGAATAGTTACCCTGAACGTGTATAACCTTACTAAAGGGAACAGAGTAAACAGATACATCCGCATCTGCCCCAGAGCCACGATCATTCCAAACAAATGATGTCTGTTCAGGAGACCATGGTGATATTAAATCATTATGTAGACATTTGTAATCAGGACGGTATGGCTTTGCATAACCTTCTTGAACAACATCTCCAATACAACTATAACCTTGTGGTGGAATTGGTCGCCAAAAAGAGCCATCACGATGTGCTCCACTCCCTGTATCTTTCCATATTAGCGCAAAGTCTATAGGATTAGCTAATGCGCTTTTTTTTAATGGGTTGAAACACAATACATCACCATTAGGCTGACCATAGTTACCTTGTCCATAATCTCCAACAACGAAGAAACCAGGGGTGGGGACTGGCCTGTAAAATGCACCATCTCGCTCAGCTCCAGAACCACGATCATACCAGACAAGATCAAATTTATCACATTTTTGAATGTTTAAGTCAAATAAAGATAAAGCCTTAGCTGACTGTACGTTAACCGTTGCGAAAGCCAAAAGAAGCACAAAAATTGCCAAAAAACGTTTCATTGTTTTTAAGTTTCCTTTATTGATTGTTGTGAAGGGTAAACCCATCTTGTCAATAAACTAGGGGTAGTCCTCAATAAACCAGAGCTTATTGTGCTTATTAACAAGGGATTTTCTAGATATAGTGTTCATTGAATTAAATTAACACTATAGGTAGGAATAAAAAATTATAGGGGTTTACCTTGGATGCTGGTGTTTACCGTGGAAAAATAAGTTAAAACCAGCTTTTTACAAAATTAACGACACTGTTTGCCGCATTTTTGATAAACGTAAAAGCTTTTGAAGCCCACTCAAATATCTTAAGGGCTATTGTTCGCATAAAATCCACCATGTAATTCAATATCGTTGATTGGAAATTAGATAGTGTTTGGGCAAATTTAATCAAACTTGAACGGGAGCATCCCATTTTGGAAACAATATTACCCAAAGCAACGATATTTCAAGGGTTTCAGCCCCCTAAAAAGAGCTAACGTGCCAAATTGGGATGCTCCCACTTGAACGTTGTTCCGGATGTTTATTACCCTGTTCACGAATCTGAGCGTATGAAGTTTGTATCCGTGCTGTCCCATTAGCGATATCAGTTTCTTCCATAGTTTTTAATGTCTGAGTCCAATCAGAATCACTAATATTGTTATTTAATTTCTGATCGGTGACCATGGTTAGTTCATTTTGACGGGTATCATTCCATGAAAGCACGTCTTGTTGGTAAGAACTTTTAAGGTTGTCCTGAAAATCGTTCGGGATAGCTTGTGGTATTTCGGGTTCTACTAAATATACGGATATGTACCGTGGAAGAGGACTTGTAGTCTCGCCTTTAATTGTTGATATAGAATGGGTTTCCATATCTTTCAATACTTTTTAAAATTCATCCGCCTCTATTGTCAAGTTTTCAGAGGTGTGTAGTTTAGTCATTTTTTCCTCACTAGAGTTAATTCAACTATTCAAATCATATTGAATCTGACTCGGGTTGGATAGTACCCTTATGGGTACCTTTTAAAATCTGGGTAAAAACCTGAGGGGGTGACATGAGCCCTAAAAAGCTTAGTAGATAAGGCTTTGATGCCAATGAGCTCAGGGAAGATACAGTCGGAAATTAACCCTCAATTCCTTTTATGGAAGCTTAAACCCTTATAACTACGTGTAAGGTCGCACCCAAAACAGCATGTAGATTTTTGGAACTTATGGGCTAAAACGACTACCCAGTAATGATTTCAGCTAAAGGTACCCTAAAAGGTACCCTAAAAGGTATCCTAAAAGGTACTGTTAAATCTAAATCACGTGCTCTAGTCTATAAAAATAGGAATTTAGATTTTTGATTTTGGGGTAATTTGATAATTTTGTTCTGCCTCTCCCATAAAATTAAGAAGATAATAGCTGGAAGCAAAAACGCTGATGGGGTGACATGAGCCTTGAAAAACTTACTATATAAGGCTTTGAGATCAAAGATCTTAGGTAAGATACAGACCCAAATTGACCTTCCTTTCATTTTCTGGAAGCTCAAACCCTTATAACATAGTCCAATGTCATCCCAAAACAGCATGTATCTTTTTGTAAATTATGGCTGAAATTATTAGCCAATAAGGATTTCAGCTTGCCTGTTGCGCCCCAGCAAGAACGTCCAATTATTTAATAAGGATAACTTTGTGAAAAAAATACTACTGATAAGCTTTCAGGTTTTTATAATTACACAGGTGTTGATGTTCGCTATCGTTATACAACCCGCGATGGCAAATCAATTTTTAGATAATCCAAGGAACAACCTAGAGTTAGCAGGTGCTCCCGACCAAAGTAATGGTAAATTTTTCAAATCTTTAGATTATATTTTTTTTAGGATAAATGATGACAACAATTCCCTGTCAGATCAAAATAAAATTCCTGGAATTATCCTTGAATTATATAAAAAGATGGAATTTGGATTCAACGAATGTAATGTCGAGTGGGGTAGGCTACAGTCCGGAGTCAGTAAAAAAGATATGATAAAATTGGCTACTGAAGACAATGCCAATGGATTCACCTATAATGCTGCACTTAAGTCCGGCTACATCCTGATTGGAGACTATCCCTATGGCTGTGAATCACCCCCCAATGATTGGACTCTCTACCTGCTACTACCTAAAATTGGAGATGCAGAGTGGAATGCGACGTTATTTAATATGGCTGAAAGGGATATCAATAATGCCAAAGGAAGTATAATGAATACATACGCAAATATTAAAAAACAAGGATATCAACATCCGGAAAATCGTGTTCGTCTAATTAAATCAGCACAAGAATTATCAAATGAAATATCGTCTGCTCTGAATGGCTTATTTTAGGGCGTTGCTTAATAATGGAATAATTTTAAGAGTTTTGTGGAATGGGCTAGATGCCCATTCCTTATTTTTTCGGGCGGGCAGGATGCCCACCCTACTTCTATTCATTCGTTGATTCAGCAACGCCGCTAATTTTAGTCTAAATTGGAGTCAACTTGTAGAGTCAACTTGGGCTATGTTTGCTCAATCTCAGAAATAATTCCTGGCTCCCATTGAATGACCACTCCCCGATCGGGTGATACCTCGGCTTGGTGGCTCTGGAATGCTAAGTTACTCTGTCTTAAGGGAAAATATAGTTTGCTGGGACGTTGCTGATGGAGACAGGAAACTATTGGGAAATTCTCCGCCATCTTCCCCATCTCTTTAGTGTTGTATTAAAAATCGGGCAAATATGACTACTACTTCCACTGGACCCTGGCAATTCTGGATTGATCGAGGTGGTACCTTTACGGACATTGTGGCAAAACGCCCGGATGGGCAGTTGATAATTCATAAGCTGCTTTCGGAAAATCCTGAACGGTACCAAGATGCTGGAGTACAGGGAATTCGAGAGATTTTAGATATTCCTGTTGATAGGCCGATACCAAGTGATGCCATTGAAGCGATCAAGATGGGAACGACAGTAGCCACCAATGCCTTATTGGAACGGAAAGGCGATCGCACTGTCCTAGTGATTACTAAGGGCTTCCAAGATGCCTTGCGCATCGGTTATCAAAATCGCCCGAATATCTTTGCCCGTGAAATTGTGCTCCCTGAAATGCTCTATGAACGGGTGATTGAGATAGAAGAACGTTACAGCGCCCAGGGTGAAGAGCTAATCCCGATCAATCTGGCTGAAACCCGCCAATCCTTGCAAGCTGCTTATGATGACGGTATTCGTAGCTGCGCCATTGTCTTGATGCACGGCTATCGCTATCCCACTCATGAACAGGAGATAGCCACCATCGCATTAGAGATTGGTTTTACCCAAATATCAGTATCTCATCAAGTGACCCCTTTGATGAAATTAGTCAGTCGTGGGGATACCACAGTAGTTGATACCTATTTATCACCGATTCTACGTCGCTATGTAGATCAGGTAGAACAACAGTTGCAGCTTGGCGGGTTGACTAATGAAGCTTTGGAAAATAACCTTCAAGCTACCCGGTCTGAAGGCTTACAGGGAAAAACTTCTGGACTATTGATGTTCATGCAGTCAAACGGAGGACTGGCGGACGCGCAACAGTTTCAAGGGAAGGATAGTATCTTATCAGGACCTGCTGGCGGTATTGTCGGAGCAGTACAGACTAGTCGAATTGCTGGTTTTGAGAAGATCATTACCTTTGATATGGGTGGCACCTCTACAGATGTAGCTCATTACAACGGTAAATATGAGCGTACCTTTGAAACTGAGATTGCTGGGGTGCGGCTGCGCACGCCAATGATGGCAATTAATACCGTGGCTGCTGGTGGTGGCTCCATTGTCCAGTTTGATGGTGCCCGTTATCGGGTAGGACCAGAGTCGGCTGGGGCAAATCCAGGTCCTGCTTCCTACGGTAAGGGGGGTCCGTTGACCGTGACCGATTGCAATGTGATGGTAGGGAAGTTGCAGCCAGGGTTTTTTCCCAAGGTGTTTGGAGCGGATGGTAACTTGCCGTTGGATGCTGAGGTGGTAAGGCAGAGGTTTGAAGGATTGGTAGAGGAGATTGGGGATAACCGCAAACCAGAGGAAGTAGCAGCAGGATTTTTAGCGATCGCAGTCGAGAAGATGGCCAATGCCATTAAACAGATTTCTCTACAACGGGGCTATGACGTTTCCGAGTATACCCTATGTTGCTTTGGGGGTGCTGGTGGCCAGCATGGGTGTTTAATTGCGGAAGCCTTAGGCATCAAGCGAGTGTTCATTCATCCCTTTGCTGGAGTATTGTCCGCTTATGGCATGGGTTTAGCCGATATCAGGGTATTGAAAGAACAGTCAGTTGAAGCTGAGTTAGTAGAGGGGTTGGAGTTAGAGGGAATTTTTGCCAAGTTGGTGGCTCAGGGAATAGAAGAGTTGAACCACAACCATACCCAGGATCGGAATAGTAACGAGATTGACGTAATTCGGCGAGTCCATTTGCGCTATCAAGGCACCGATTCAGCTTTGGTTGTTGGGTTTGGTGGGATTGATCAGATCACGGAAGAGTTTGAGGGATTGCATCGACAGCGCTATGGATTTATCGTGCCAGGGAAAAAGTTGATGGTCGAAGCGGTGTCGGTAGAGTTAGTAAAGCAGATGGCTATCCCAACAGAACCGATACGGTCTCGTCAGACTGGGGAAATGTGTGCTCCCGTTGCCACGGTGCAGATGTATACCGCTAATCGCTGGTGGGATACCCCTGTGTTTAGGCGAGAGGATTGGCAGCCAGGGGATTCGGTGTTTGGTCCGGCATTAATTATTGAAGCAACCGGAACCAATGTGATTGAGCCTGGTTGGAAGGCAGAGGTGAATGAACGGAATCATTTGATTTTAGTTAAATCTGGTTTGGCAGAGCAGCAAGACAACCTGGAAAACTTGACTAATAGCACTATAGATCAGCGGCAAGGAAAGACCGTCGAAGCTTCACCCCATCCTGACCCTGTCATGCTGGAAATCTTTAACAATCTATTCCGTTCCATAGCAGAGCAAATGGGGACAACTCTCCAAAATACCAGTTATTCAGTCAATATCAAGGAACGGCTAGACTTTTCCTGTGCGATTTTCGACCAACAAGGGCAATTGGTGGCCAATGCGCCCCATATTCCAGTGCATTTGGGGTCAATGAGTGAAAGTGTCCGCAGCTTGATTGATGCCCATGGTGATACTCTCAAACCTGGAGATGTCTATATTCTCAACAATCCCTATAACGGTGGCACTCATCTCCCAGATGTCACCCTTGTTACCCCAGTTTTCCTCAACTCTTCCCTAGGGCTAAAGGAACCTTCTCCCCTCTCCCCTCTATTCTTTGTCGCTTCCCGAGGACACCATGCTGACATCGGTGGTATCACTCCCGGTTCCATGCCTCCTAATAGTACGAGCGTGAAGGAAGAAGGGGTATTAATTGATAATTTCCTGCTGGTTGAGAATGGTAAATTCCGAGAAAATGAAATAACCCAACTTCTGTTAGGGGGTCAATACCCAGTCCGGAATCTGACTCAGAATATAGCTGATTTACAGGCACAGATTGCTGCCAATGAAAAGGGTGTCCAAGAGTTACGGCAGATGGTAGCCCACTATGGATTAGAGACAGTGCAAGCCTATATGGGTTATGTCCAAGATAATGCTGAGGAGTCGGTGCGCCGAGTGATTGATGTGCTGACAGATGGCAGTTTCAGCTATCAGTTAGATGGGGGTGCTAAGATTCAGGTCACGATTACTATTGACCGGGACAACCGTAGTGCCAAAATTGATTTTACGGGTACGTCTGCTCAGTTAGATAGTAATTTTAATGCACCGTCAGCGGTATGCAAAGCAGCAGTGCTATACGTTTTCCGCACCCTAGTGGATGATGATATTCCCCTGAATGCTGGTTGTCTGAAGCCTTTGGAGGTGATTATTCCGGAAGGTTCTATGCTCAATCCCCGTTATCCAGCAGCAGTGGTAGCGGGGAATGTGGAAACATCCCAAGCAATAACCGATGCCCTCTATGGTGCTTTAGGAGTGATGGCGGCTTCTCAGGGTACTATGAATAATTTTACCTTTGGCAATGAGCGCTATCAATACTATGAAACTATTTGTGGAGGCTCTGGGGCAGGGGTTGATTTTGATGGAACAGATGCGGTACATACTCACATGACCAATTCTCGCTTAACTGACCCAGAAGTGTTGGAATGGCGATTTCCAGTACTTTTGGAAAGGTTTGGGATTCGCCCTGATAGTGGCGGTAAGGGCGTTCATTGTGGGGGTAATGGCGTAATTCGCCAGATTCGTTTCCTAGAACCTATGACCGCAGGCATTCTATCTGGACGTCGAGTGGTGAAGCCTTTTGGGTTAAATGGTGGTGAAGCGGGTGCTTTGGGAAAAAATTATGTGGAACGGAAGGATGGAACCGTTGAGGAGTTGGGTAATACTGCGGTGGTGGAAATGAATACAGGTGATGTGTTTGTGATTGAGACCCCTGGAGGTGGGGGATTTGGTTTCGATAGTGGTGATAGTGAATCCTAATCGGTAGCAGGCCAATGCGATCGCATTGGTGTTTCCTTTGGGCTAGGGCAACAGGATAAATGCTGCATAAATAAGATCAGCATTTATCCTAGGCAACGCTAACTAAGCATTAGCTTAGACCTAAGTCGATAGATTACCCATCAACATGGGTTAGCGACGATTAAAGAATCCTAAAGTATGGGCTACTTAAAAGTCTTAACGGTCTAGTAGGTTAATGCTTAGACCAGTAGCAGCACCTTTAACCGCATTATCTACTACTGAGCCATTGTCAATGATTACGCCAGTGACAACACTAGCAGCAGCACCAAACCCTACATCTTGAACTAGACTCCCAGCACTGTTACGCTGAGCTCTAGTTCTATCCCGCTTACTAGCACTGACAGCAGCACCAGCGGCAGCGCCATTGGCAGTATTACCGATCAGTGAGCCGTTGTCAGTTAATTCTCCAATTACTGCACCAGCAGCCGCACCAATACCGATATCTCTTAATAAATCATCAGCAGCTGCCGGTGCAGCGGGTAGTAGTGTTGCGCCTACAAAACCGGTTGTGATCAGTCCTGGTAGTAGAGCACCGAAAATCCCTTTCATCTTTTTGTCCTCTAAATGTAGCAATCGATCTACTGCTCTTAGGTTAGATCTGTCTCTTGAGAGATAACCTCTTCCATTAGGATTATTAGACTGACTGAATCTCCAAAAGGTTCCTAAATATATATACCGCTAAGCCCTATATAGTATTTCCAAATGAATTGGAAACAAGGCTTAGAGTTTTTGACCTTGTCTTGATGCAAAGCGCGAGTGGGGGAAACCCCCGCATGAACGCGCTGCATCGCTACCAAAAATTCCTCTATAATTTCTTGCCTCTTGCCTCTTGCCTCTTGCCTCTTGCCTTACTAGGGAATAATTGCGAACACCCTTGCTGGAAAACCAGAACCTTTCAGGGGCTTAGGAAAGGTTACTATTGCGATCGCACCATACTCCGGCACCTGATTCAAGTTAGTCAGCAACTCGATCTGATACTTGTCTTGACTTATAGTATAATTCTGGAGCGTTGCTGGAAAATGCCATTACCCTGAAGTCCAGTAATCAAGTTGAGCAAGAAATTAGCAAAGTCGTGATATCCTTCCGATGTTAGCCAGTTGTCTAACAGCTGTTTGGAGCAGACGGTCCGAGAAACCTCTCGCCATCCTCAAATTTTGGGCAAGGGCGTGCCGGTGAAACCTCCAGTTATGCACTTGAGATTTAACTACGGAGAGAATAAAATGTTTTTTGTAGACAAGCCATATGTCTCTGAATTTTTAAAAAGAACTGTCAAAGACAATGGTATCCCTGTAGTAGGTACAGATATAGCCAAGAAGTTAGGGCTTTATAGTGGGACAAACCTAATTAGTGAAGAGCGAGCCATTGAAATGGTTCGAGAGTTAGATAATCCGATCATATATACCACATCTGAAAATGCGATTGGTTGGATATCGAAATATTTAGCTTTTAGCAATCTTCCTCGAAAAATACAGTTATTTAAAAATAAGGTTAAATTTCGAGAACTAATCCAAACAATAGATCCAAACTTCTACTTCAAAGAGGTTCGCACCGACGATTTAAAAAAGATTCAGGTTAAGGAAATTCCACTCCCATGTATCATCAAGCCAAAGGTTGGTTTTTTTAGCATGGGAGTTTATCAGATTTCAAGTCAGGAGCAGTGGTTTAAAACCATTGATTCAATAATTGCAGACACTGCTCCAATGAAAGATTTATACCCTAAGGAGGTATTGGACACTAGTTCATTTATAATTGAACAATATATTACTGGTGAAGAATTCGCTGTTGATGCCTATTATAATTCAACTGGTGAGCCGGTTATTCTAAATATCCTTAAACACATATTTTCCTCAGATGCTGATGTTAGTGATCGGCTTTATATTTCTTCAAAAGCAATCATCGAAAGTAATCTTGAAGAATTTACCGATTTTTTAGATAAAATTGGTAAATTTGCTGGAGTAAAAAATTTTCCAGTACATATTGAGCTTAGACGAGACAATCAAGGTAATTTATTACCGATCGAAGTCAATCCGATGCGGTTTGGGGGTTGGTGTACTACCCCAGATATGTCTTTCTTTGCCTATGGATTTAATCCTTACCTATACTATTACTTACAAAAAAAACCAGATTGGAATGAGATTATTAAAGGAAAA
>NZ_JAAHHE010000170.1:0-13664 GCF_010692525.1 Moorena sp. SIO3B2 | reverse complement strand
AAATTCCTTGCAAAGGAGGGAGATGGCGGTGTAGGGATGGTTGCTGTGGCACTGCTAAGTGCTAACATCGAGGCAAAATAAGCCGATGCGATCGCTATCCCTAGAATTCTCAACAACCTACCCATTTTCCTATCTCCCCATTCCTACAAGTAAAAAAAATGGCGTTGCTGATTCTGGGTATGGTTTTGCCCCCCTAGCCCCCCAAGCGAGGGATTGCTCGCTTGGGGGGAATAAGACTTTCTTGCGTCCCTTCCGGTGCGCGCCTCCTAGGGCGAGTAAATCGCCCTTGGGTCGCACCGCAAAGTTGGGGGACCCACGGGGGCTTGACCAAAACCAGATGATCGCGTATTCATTCCTTGATTCAGCAACGCCATTAAAGTAGGGTGGGCAACGTTCTTTTATCTACAAAACTCAAAAGAACCAAACAATTTTTGCCCACCCTACAAGATTTTCTAGCGCAACTTCATATTGCTAAACAGCTTTGCCACTGGTTCGGGAAGATTAGGTAGATGGGGTAAGTCGGGAGTCTCGGACATGGCGAGGCCCGTGAGGTTGTTATCCTTGATCAGCCTTGGAATTTCGTCGAGAGCAAAAACCATGCCCCAGTCCCGCTCTGCGTTCGCGAGACCCTTGCGATCGCCCCCCTTCAAGGAGTCAACAAACCCCTCAAAGGTTTCCTGACCTGATAGCTCGATGTAATGAGCTGGTGTATCAGTGGAGTTCCAGAAAGCATGGACAATGCCCCGTGGCTTTTGGACGTAGCTTCCCGCAGGAGCTGTGAACCTTAGTCCATCTGCACCGCCAATCTCGAACACAAGTTCACTGGAGATCACGTAGACCAGTTGATCGCAAAACTTATGGCTGTGGGGTGACAGCAAGTGACCGGGATTGATCACACCCTGCATCACTGAGAAATCACCACCCATGTCTCTGGATCGGGCCATGATAATCATGTCGGTGGCTGTCCTTTCTCCTTCACCAGGTTTCTTAAGGAGATCCTGGGCATCAAATCGATCGTTTACATTGTATTCACTCATTGTTCTACTCCTTTAATCTCGCTTTACTGAAAAATTTCTTGACTAAATTTAAAGGTGCAACCCTGTCATCAAATGCCTTAAAAATGGCAAACCAATAATGCAGCTCATGGGGCACTATAATGGTTTTGAAATAGTAAGCATTCAGCTTAAGCGCTACGCGCACGCTACGCGAACAGCTAATGGGCTAACTCCCAGCGTCGAAGCCTGTGCTACTATCAGCTTTTGAATGAAAGAGCTAAGCATTCGTTTAATCTCAGTTCCCTGGCCTTTCGGCTACGCTACGGGAACGCCCAAGCTAGGAATTTATAGTCTTTGGCTTTGAGTCCGTTGAACTGATCAGTCGAATAGCTTGTTTTAAGCTGACGGCTGAGAGCTGAGAGCTGAATGCTTACTAGCTTTCTATAACCAAATTGCCATCTTTAACAGAGGTGTGATAAGGACAATGGGCGCACCAAAACGGACATTTCGCGACAGATTGCACAAACCCGAAATGCTAGCTAGCGTGGTGGCGAGTACCGTAGCTTATGCAGTGGCACGGGGAGTGGACATGGAACAGATCACTGCCGCCACAGGACTAACCCGTACCGATCTGCTCGATCCCGATGCCCACCTGTCTCAACACCTGGTACCAACGGTATGGCGCTTACTGACCAAGGCTTACCCAGGAGAAGCGATCGCACTCCACATGGCCAGTGCTACTCCCTTCTCATACTTTGGAACACTAGCCTATGGAGCTAGATATGCTGAAAATCTCAGACAAGCATTGCAGAACTTAGTGCGGTATCGGTCTGTGCTATCGGATCAACTGCACATCGCCCTGATTGAGTCCTCCTCAGAGGGAATTTTACAAATGCATCATCCCATGGATGCCGAGGATGGGGGTTGCGCGGCTGAAGTGGGACTAGCTTTGGGGTTGCGCTATATGCGGGAAATTCTGGGAGCGGATGATCTCCTTGTGCGCGTGGACTTTAATCACCTGCCCTTCGGACCAATCCAGGTTTATGAGGAGTTCTTTGGTACCCCAGTATGCTTTCAACAATCCCACAATGCCTTTGTCTTTCGTCAAGGGGCCCTAGACCTACCCACCAAACAGCCTGATCCGGATCTATTTCGTTATATCCAGAGCCATCTAGACCTGGTGCGAGAACGGTTAGCAGGTTCTAGTGATTCTCCGGAACTATCTAGAGTCCGTGATGCGATCGCTCACAATGCTGAACGTTCTGAATATGGTGCAGAAGCCCTAGCACGAAAGATGAACATGAGTCTTCGTGCTTTGCAACGCTTGACCCAAGAGCATGGTATCACCGTTCGGCAATTGTTAGACCAAACTCGTCAAGCAAACGCACAACAATTCCTCAGTGACCCCAGACTCAGTATCGAAGCCATATCGTGTTTGCTAGGTTACTCAGAAGATCGTGCATTCCGCAGAGCCTTCAAGCGTTGGACCGGGCACACCCCTGCTGAGTTCCGGCGGAATGTTGGATAAGTATTTTAGATTTAGATATTTACGAGGCTCAGAGGCTGATGCGATGGCACTTGCCTAAGTGAGCAGGATTACTATAGACGAGCATAATCTACTATTATAGCCAATTGACCCTTCATGAAATTAAATCTAAACTAACCTGTAATCTAAACTAACCTGTAACCTGTAACTTCCGGTTTTTATTATGTGTTATGACTTACGACAGTACCCTGAAATATTTGGTGGAACAATATCCCCAATCCTTTACCCGTTGGTTGTGGAACCAGGAACCACCAGAAGATATAGAAATTCTCAACACCGAATTAAGTACAGAACCAATTCGGGCAGATGCCTTGTTTTTTGTGCGAGTTGCTGATGCTATTTTGCATCTAGAATTTCAAACCCTACCCCAATCTGAACCTCCGTTACCCCTGCGGATGATTGATTATTGGGTGAGGTTGTATCGCCAGTATCGCTGTAAGATTGACCAGGTAATAATTTTTCTGAAACCAACCCGATTAGCGGGAGTATTTGTGAATCAATTTACCGAACCGAACCTATCCTTCCACTACCGAGTGATTCGGATTTGGGAATGTGATCCACAACCGTTACTGACAACGCCAGGGTTACTACCCTTGGCAGTGTTAGCACAAGCTGAAGTCCCAGAAACATTACTCTCCCAGGTAGCAGCCAAAATCGATATGATTGAAGATAGACAACAGCAGCGTAACCTGTCTGCTTGCGTGCAACTGTTGGCTGGGGTGAAATTTGATGAGCAGTTAATTCAAGCTTATTTTCGGGAGGATATGATGCAAGAGTCGGTGGTTTATCAACGCATTATTAGTCAAGGATTAAAACAAGGATTAGAACAAGGATTAGAACAAGGATTAGAACAAGGATTAAAACAAGGATTAAAACAAGGATTAGAACAAGGATTAGAACAAGGATTAGAACAAGGATTAGAACAAGGATTAGAACAAGGATTAGAACAAGGATTAGAACAAGGATTAGAACAAGGATTAGAACAAGGAAAGCGCAATGAGCTTAATTTAATTATCCGTCTACTTAACCGTCGCCTAGGTCAGCTCAATCCCCAATTACAGCATCAAATTGAGCAATTATCCTTTTCCCAGTTTGAGGATTTAGGGGAAGCCTTGTTGGATTTTGAAACCGAAGTGGATTTGACCAATTGGTTGAACCAGTTCAGGGATAGGTAATATGTAAGCTATCAGCTATCAGCTATCAGCGATCAGCTATCAGCTTTTGAATCAAACAGGTCAGCATTCGAATAATGCTGAGTTATGTCACAGCGTCAAAGCCTGTGCCACAAACATTAAGCCTGTGCCACCAAGCTGACGGCTGACGGCTGACGGCTGAAAACTGATAGCTGATAGCTTACCTGCTATCTATGGAGAATAGGGGATTCGAACCCCTGACCTCTGCGGTGCGATCGCAGCGCTCTACCAACTGAGCCAATTCCCCTAGTACTTTGGTTTATTACTTTTATTTATATGTTTATTCTAGCACCGGGACTAATATCCCTGTGCCCTTGTATGGTCTAGATTTCTGCTACTGGCTGAGGTGATACCCCAGAAGAGACCTGCTGCACTCGTTCTAATTCCAGCTGATTCAAATAATCCACAGTCCAGTTAGCGTGACGCTGTAGCATATGAAGGGGATAGGTACTAGCCACTCCTACCACTGGCATGCCAGCTCTCTTCGCCGCCTCAATTCCAGCCAAAGAATCTTCTATCACTAGACATTCTGCAGGTTTCAAGTTGAGGTTACCATAGGCTTGATTGAGCCGCTCTACCGCTAGCAGATAGCCATCCGGTTCTGGTTTACTAGTAGTAATATCATCACCAGCAACAATCAAACTAAAATAGTTAGCTAAACCAGCGCGATGGAGCACCACTTCTGCCTCATTCCGCAGTGCTCCAGTCACCAGAGCCATCGGTATCTGAGCACCCTGGATCTGAACCATTAAATCCTCCACACCAGGATAAATGGGCAAGGTTTCCATACTTTCTAGCTGACGTTGATAGGCAGCAGCTTTGCGGGTGATTAGCTGGTTTAAGTAATCCTCCGTAACCACCCGACCGCGACGCTTAAGTAACTCTCGCAGACAAGAGCGATCGCCTCTGCCTGTACAAACCTGTCGAAACTCTTCGGAATCCGGACGCAAATTTTCCCCAATAATAATTTCCTCAATTAGTTTTTCGTGAATCGGCTCATCATTGATTATTACTCCGTTAAAATCAAACAGAACTGCTTTCAAACTCATAAGTACCTAGAGATAAATTATGTTTATCTTGTTGATAAACATAAATAAAATAACGTTAATAAACCCTTTTTTGTTCCCCGTTCCCCCTTGCCTATTCCCTGATATTAACAGTCAACTTTACTAATCTTAACAGTCAACGTTAATTGTGTCCAAGTGCTTACTTGAGGTCAGCTATCAGCGTGTCGCGTATCAGCTATCAGCTTATGCGTTACCTCACAGGCTTCTAGCCTGTGCGACGCTACTTGACTTTTGAATAAAACAGGTAACCATTAATTTATCTGAGTTAAGTCTGCTGAGCGCTGAGCGCTGACCGGTGAATGCTTACTACTTGAGAAAGGCACTATACCGCTGGAACCGGCACCCCTTGTGAAGCAATTTCATCTGGAAAACTCTCCTGAGATTGAGATTCCCAAACAGCTGATTTACCTACTGGCAAAGGTTTTAGACCCTGAGTTATTTGATGGAGCCACCACCATTGCGTAGTGCGCACTGCTTCAAAACTAGCTGCACCCATCCAAGCATCAACGCTACCATTAGCGTAAGCCTTGATATAGGGTTCTTCAAAAACTTCCGTTAGCCAATTCGCCTCCCGGATCGTAGTCTGATTGCCGTCTAGAATCAAAACTTGTCCTCCCCCTTGGAGCAGTCGGAAGGATTCATGCAAAATCGACTGAGTTACCTGAGGTGGAGTTTCGTGAAACAACAGTGATGCTGTAACTAGATCAAAAGACTGATCAGCTAAACCCGTCTGTTCAGCCATACCATGAAGCCACTGAATATCCACATTAGCCTTGTTAGCTTTGTAGTCAGCCATGACCAGCATATAAGGTGACAAGTCCAGACCAATCACCTGGGCATCAGGAAACCTCTGCTTTAACATCAAGGTTGTGGAACCGGTGCCGCAGCCCAAATCCAGAATTCGTCGTGGCTTCCCTACTATACTATCAATCAACCCCTGACGCACCCAGGTTTCATTAGGGGGCAACGCATATTGGGTAATTGGGTCGTAGCTTGTGGCTGCACTTCCATTCAAGTAGCCCCCTTCAATACCATGGAAATTCTGAGTGCTGTAATAGTCAGGATAGATTAGCTCAGGGTTACGGAAGCGATCGCACTCAGCTTCCCAATCCATAGTTTCGTTAAACTGTAGCAGCTTTTCTTGATCAATCAAGCTAAAGATGATCGGGGATAAGAAACGCTCCCAAAGTGTGTCTTGATTAACTGCCATAAAAATTTAGTTAAGGAGATGTCAAACCGACTGCTAAAGCAGTATAGCTTGAGGGTGCTTAATCTAGCACCACACTCCTTACCGTTACCGCTTAACATTCCGAGCAAACCGCTCCCGACCCTCTTGCAGATTAAGAGGAATACCATTAGGGTAAGTTTTAGCAATCAGACTCTGGAGTTGTTCAATCCGATTACTAGGGTTAGGGTGAGTACTAAAAAACTCCGGTGGTTGCCCACCCTGTCGAATTGAGTTAAGGACTTGCATCAGTTCAACGATTCCCCTAGGGTTATAGCCCGCTTGTGTCATAAACCGAAAACCCAGGCGATCGCTTTCTAATTCATCCTCGCGTCCATACTTAAGGCTAACCATTTGATTAATGGCTTGGGCAAGTAGTGCTGCTTGCCTACCACTTTGGGCATCATCACTGGCAGCAATACCAACAGCATTAACCAATGCTACCCCAAGTTTCTGCTTAGCCAGATGTTCTGCACCATGTCGTCCCACTACGTGACCAATCTCATGGCCCAACACCCCCGCCAGCTGCGCTTCTGTATTGAGTCGCCTGAGCATGGCTAGAGTCAGAAAAATTTGTCCCCCTGGTAAAGCAAAGGCATTCACAGTGCGGGGGTCACTCAACAAATAGAACTCAAAGGGATAAGGTGAACCAGAGGCTGCCGACTTTTTGACAATCCCCTCTCCCACCTGAGAAATATATCCTTGAAGGGCTTGATCTGGGTAAAGACCACCGTGTTGAGCCGCCATTTGTCCCCGTGCTTGTAACCCAATCACCACTTCCTGACGGGGGGAAAGTTGGATGCGCTGCTTTTCCCCAGTTACTGGATTTTCAGAGACACTGGTAAAGTAGCTGATTAACCCAAACAAGCCTACTATGAATGCAATTCCTAAACGAAGGATTAGTCTACGCACCGATTATCTCCCAAATTTATCCATAGCAAAATACTATAAAACTATTGTTGTGGAAGATATCATGAATTGTTAGAGCCGTTATTATTTCTGTATTAGTCCTGAAAACTTACAGTTGTTTGGCCTAGACACCATCAAGCTATTATGACCCACCATATTTTAGTTGTCGAAGATGAAACCAAACTAGCCCAGTTTATTGAACTGGAACTGAAGTACGAAGGTTATGAGGTTAGTGTTGCCTACGATGGCTTAGCTGGTTTGGGAGCAGCGCGGGAATCTAATCCAGATTTAGTAATACTCGACTGGATGCTACCGGGCATATCAGGACCAGAAATTTGCCGACGCCTGCGCACTACTGGTAATCAGGTGCCGATTATCTTATTAACCGCTAAAGATGAAGTAAGCGATCGCGTTAGTGGTTTAGATGCTGGTGCTGATGACTACGTAGTCAAACCCTTCAGCGTAGAGGAATTATTAGCCAGGGTCCGAGCTCATCTGCGACGCAATCAAACCGAAGACCCCAACATCCTGCAATTTGCCGACTTAAGTTTAAACCATAGCACCCGTGAGGTCTATCGAGGTCAGCGATTAATTGAACTGACTGTCAAAGAATTTGATCTACTCGAATATCTCCTTGCCCATCCCCGACAAGTCCTTACCCGAGAGCAAATCCTCGAAAGAGTCTGGGGTTATGACTTTATGGGTGACTCTAATATCATAGAAGTTTACATTCGCTACTTGCGCCTGAAGCTAGAAGCCAACAACGAAAGCCGTCTAGTCCAAACCGTGCGCGGTGTTGGCTACGTATTGCGAGATTAGTCCTGAGTGAATCAGTCCTGAGTGCGCCAGTCCATCCCGACTCCCGACTCCCGACTCCCGACTCCCTAAAACCCTTGAAAACTGCTATACCTAATAGCTAATACCCAAAACTCATATGGATGCGGGGATGAAGTTTTGCCCTTACTAACTTACCCCCTTGCAGATGTTGTTCCACAATTACCGGCACATCTTGTGGTTTGACTCGGCAATACCAAGTCTCCTCCGGAACAATCCGCACCGTTGGACCAGAACTACACTGTCCCTGGCAAGTTGTACCAATCACGCTAAAGTCAGAAAGATCAGCTTCTTCGAACGCAGCCAGCACCTCAGCTGAACCGGCTGCTAAACAAGACTTATGTTGGCACACTAAAACACAAGGCTTTTCTGTATTGGCACTGTGTTGAGTAAAATCTGTTTCCACGTTGGGTTCAGTTAATATTAAGAATTATTACTAATTTCATCATAATCATTGACTTTTATGCATAGATTAATATAATCACCCCCTAAAATGCCAAATAACTGTTTTCAGTCCTGAGTCGGTTTTGAGGAAGCACAGTCTCCTGTTATGGACAAATGAGCAATGAATAATTACCAATAACTCATTGCTCAACCATCCAATTGAATAGGACACCAGCTTAACATTAGAATGAAGACCACACTTCGAACCGAATTGTCCCTGAATCCGTCATGAATCCAAAACTCTTAAACAATCGCTACCGTGTCCTTGAGACTCTAGGTTCGGGTGGGTTCGGTGACACCTTTCTCGCCGAAGATATCCATATGCCTTCAAGACGGCGGTGTGTGATTAAGCAACTTAAGGCATTGGCCCATAATCCCAAAGCTTACAAGCTCGTCCAAGAGCGATTCCAACGAGAAGCAGCTGTTTTAGAAGCCTTAGGGGAAGGACATGACCAGATTCCGAGACTTTATGCCTATTTCTCTGAAGCCGAAAAGTTTTACCTGGTTCAAGAGTGGATTCGAGGCAATACCTTTACAACACAGGTTAGACAGGGAAAAAAATTTACTGAGATTGAAGTTAGGGAACTCCTAATTAGTTTGTTAAGGGTTCTAGAGTATGTCCACTCTCGCCGTATCATTCATCGGGACATTAAGCCAGATAACATCATTATCCGCCAACGAGATGGGGTACCAGTTCTGATTGATTTTGGTGCAGTCAAAGAAGCAATGAGTACCGTAGTCACCAACTCTGGCACCCCCCACCCAGCATCAATTATAATTGGCACTCCTGGCTATATGTCTTCGGAACAGTCAGCAGGACACCCAACCTATAGCAGTGATCTATACAGTTTGGGGCTGACAGCAATTTTGTTGCTCACGGGTAAAATACCACAGCTATTCCACACAGATGAGAGGACTGGTGAGATTTTATGGCGTCAAGATGCCCCACCCCTTTATTCAAACCTAGGAATAGTGCTCGACAAAGCGATTCGATTCCATCCACGCGATCGCTTTATTAGTGCCAGACAAATGCTTGATGCTCTCCAATCTGACCCTGCATCACCTACGGAAGCCACAGTCCCCATTTCTCCTGGTGCCCCATCAACAGCCAACAAGGGTACGGTAGCCACAGTCCCCATTTCCCCGGGTGACTCACCACCAGCCAATAAAGGTTCAGTGTCCACTATTAAAGGCCCATTACCAGTCACTGTAAAACAAAACGATAGTTACAAGGCAGTTTTAAAGGGAGGTTTAATCGGAGGCGGTATATTACTGATTGTGGTGGCATTTGGTTCGGGATTCAACAAGTTCTTGAATCCCTCTACGACCGTCCCATCCTATGATCAATCTAAATCAACATCATACCCAGACAAGCCAAGTTCTCAAGAATCGCAAGATAAAAAAGTATCATCAAAAGACCCATCACCAGAGACTATTTCATCTTCATCACAGTCCCAGACCAAGGACAAATCACCAGTAACTAAACCAGAAACACCATCATACCCATCACAGTCCCAGACCAATAATCCATCACCAGTAACTACACCAGAGACTACCGTAACTGATCCGGTCACACCATCAAACCCATCACAACCAGAGACTACCGTAACCGATCCGGTCACACCATCAAACCCATCACAACCAGAGACTACCGTAACCGATCCGGTCACACCATCATCCCCATCACAACCAGAAACTGCCGTAACTGATCCGGTCACACCATCAAACCCATCACAACCAGACACTAAGGTAACTGATCCGGTAACTACTCCCTCGATATCAAAACCAGAAACTAAGGTAACCGATCCGGTAACACCAACATCCCCATCCAAACCAGACACTACTGTAAAACCAGTTCCAGTAACAACACGGAAACCTATCACCGAACCTTCACCCATCGTAGAAAACAATACCAATAACCAAAATCTTGCTCAGCTCAAGGCTATTCCCAAATTTCCCCCAGGAACTCAGCGCAGAGCAGTGGAATATGCTTTAGGCAAGCCCACAAAAAAATCAAACGGCATGTGGAAGACTCGCGCTTTCCTTTATAAAAACGTTGTGCCCAATCAAGTAGATCTAGGATACTTGTTTGATCGAAGTTCTGGGCGTCTGCGCCAAACGGAAGTTACTTTTTCGCAATCCGTTGACCTAGAAATCATGTCACAGACCTTAGACAAGCTGCTCAGTAACAACATCTCCACTGACATTAAACAGGGGCTGAAAGATGTATATCAGCGCGAGTCTAAGACCTATAAATTTTCCAGTGGTAATAATAACCGCTTGCAGGGTGTGATTGAACGAGACGGTAGCGATCGCATTTACATTGGTGTTTGGGAAGCGGATTTAAAGTAAAAAGCAATCCTAATTACCTGAGCAAGACTCTAGTGCTCAAGGCTCCCCGCCTGATAGCTGATAGCTAAGGGTTGTTCCCTTAGCGTGCCCGTAGCGCATATGCTTACCTTTTGTCTATTTCATTTATCATGAGAAAGATACTAATATTCGGCAACTCTGGAGCGGGAAAAACTACCTTAGCCTTAAAATTGCAGGTTGAGTTAAGCTTACCCATATTAGATCTAGATACTATTACTTGGATACCCGATCTACCAGGAGTAAGACGGGAAGATGCCGAAAGCGAGAGATTATTAATCGACTTTATTCAAAAAAATCCTGGATGGATAATTGAAGGATGCTACGGTAGTTTAATTGAAACAGCCGCCAACTATTCATCCGAGATGATATTTTTGAATCCTGGAGTTAAAAAATGCCTAGAAAACAATCGACTCAGACCATGGGAGCCCCATAAGTATAAGACTCCCAAAGAACAAGAAGCGAATTTTGAATTTTTACAAACCTGGATTAAAGACTACTATTCACGTGATGATGAATATTCCTTTAGCTGCCATGATAGACTATTCAAAAGTTTTAGCGGCAATAAAATAGAAATAAATTAATCATGGGTTCGCGTAGCCTCGGCTGTGGCCGTAGGCCACGCTGCGCGAACGCCGAATCCCATTCTCTAATGCTAGGATTGTCTAACACCCTTTTTAGGATTTTATCACTCCCTCGAATTATGTCTTAACTAATTATTTTCAGGAGTAGACAGTAGACAGAATTGCTGAAGTCATCATAAGAATCCAGAATTTCTGGGGAGCGCTCCATCCCTACTCCCTACTCCCTACTCCCTACTCCCTACTCCCTACTTCTGCGCCACCTAGGACAAAAGTACCTCACCGAATTTAGAAATGTGATAAGTGCTAAATAGTTGGGTTTAACTAAAGCACTTGTCCGACATCCCTTTGATTAGAGAATATAATTTTTGTTGTGCATCATAACGATTCAAATAAGCCTGATTATTAAGATTTTTAGGGCTGCAATAGTAGTTAGGTAATGGCTGAATTTGGGAATATTGATTTTGATAAGATTGGCCGAGTAACCTATCAGCTAAAATAATAGAAGTAGCTTTATAGAAACGGGATGCAAAATCTTTATCTTGCTGTAGCTTTTCCTGCAACTTATGCCGACAAATTGACCAAACTACTGAGTCATTTATAGCGGTAACAGTAGCGGCAGGTAAACTTCGTTTTAGAAAAGACATTTCCCCTACTACTTCACCTCCCGATAATTCAGCAATATCTCTGCCCCCAACTGAAACTGTAAACTGTCCGTCCAACACTATATACAGTGCATCAATCTCTTTCCCTTCTTCGATAAGCGTAGTATCAGCAATAATTTCTTTCTTGCTGCCTGTAGCAATCATCCATTCTACATCCTTATCACTCAATTCCTCTATCATCAAAATAGTTTTTTTGATACCCTGCTTCCAGAGCGCTTCTACATTATGTAATTTTTCTGTAGGAAGCAAGAATTCTTCAGAATCATCAAAAAAAATTGCCCCTTGAGCCTTGAGAGCAGATATAATATCCTCAGTAAGCCCTGAATTATTACCAAATTGAGCGTTGTCTAAAATAGCATCATTAAAGTCAGCACCGGTTAGATTGGCATTCCTAAAATCAGCACCAGTTAGATTGGCATTCCTAAAATTCGTTCCCCTTAAATCAGCATTATTCAGATTAACGTTTTCTAAGTTAACCCCGCTTAAGTCAACTCTAGCCAAGTCTTCATAAAGATTTAGTTCAGCTATCTCCGCCAGTTGAGAAAAATTAGTAGTGTTAGCGCCTTCAACACTTCTGATGAATTCTTCCAACTCCTGGTTGAATTTTTCGTTAGTCACCGGTTTAGATTGTTCGTTAGTCATACTTTAGTACCACTTTACTTAAATAAGGTTTTAATTGGTGCTCTAGAATCAGTAAGGCAATCTTTCTATCTAAGACTACACGTTCTTCCCGACTAATTTCGGGAGACCACAACCCTTCAGCTCCAGTCACATGAACATCTGGTTTAAAAACTTCAAAGGTAGCTTCTATGTAGCACGGCTTTGCCATTACATCTATTGTTCCCAGCTCGACTTCCTTGAGTAATCCTTTAAACACGGGTTGACCCGTTTTTACCTCAAAAACCCAAGCTGGAGTTTCCTCTGACCCCTTCGTTGTGATCTGATAGTCAATGAACTGAAACCCATCTGTTGTCCCTCCTGTATTCTTTTCACCATGGTTAGCTTTAACTCCAGGTTGATTTTTATCCCAAGAAGCCTCGACTTTACTGTGATTTTCCTTACTCTCTTGCTGCTTCCTCTGTTTTTCAACAGCAGGCTCAAATGAGCCACTGAAGTTACGAGCTTCCAAAGGTATCTTGCCATTTTTTAGCCTTAGCCTGAGTTCTCCACCTTTGAGTCCGAACCTAACTCGACCCAATAGCATCTGCAGCCACTGTTCATTAAATTGAATAGTCAGGTATAGCTTTAATTGCTCTCTATCGCGAGATGAAAAAATCCCTGTCGAGACTGGCTCAACTTTAAGCTCCATCGTCAGACAGTCTGGAAATTTATTTTCCTCTGGTAGGATAAGCGGTGTCGATTTTCTTTGTAACATGCTAAATTAGGATAGAGAGGTTCACAGTTTACTGGCAAAGCAACCCTAAGGCTTATAGGCAAACGAGTGAATCGTTACGTTTGCAAAGAATTGCTTCTAGGTTACTGATGACAGCGACCTCTGCTCGAATAGTTTCAGCAGAAATGCACGTAAAATCTAGTTAAATGTGAAACACACGGCACAAAGAGCATCTCACGTTTAGCTGAAGAAACCGATACAGCTTTACATAAATGATCTGAACTGATCTATTAGTTCAAGTGCGGTTAATCACTTCCAAAATAGTCTATAGATTGTTGGGTAAGCGTAATCAGTAATGGGTAATCCTCAACTACCAATAGACCTCTCCAAAAAACAAACTTATGGTAAAATAAGATAAAATTAATCACTTTTATCAACCTCAAAAACCATGAGCTACACTTGGAACTACATCCAAAAAAATCCTAAACAAACAAAAAGATTGCTA
>NZ_JAAHHE010000017.1:0-17936 GCF_010692525.1 Moorena sp. SIO3B2 | reverse complement strand
CTATAGCTTTAATGTAGAAGGGGCCATGATTAATGTTGGTTTTGACTATCAGACCACGGTAGCCAGCGATGTTAATTAAATGCCTGGATGATGAAGACTATTTGGTACGGATGAGTGCGGCAGATGCTCTGGGAAAAATCGGGACAGAAGTAGCTATAGACCCGTTAAGTAAATGCCTGGACGATAATGACTATGAGGTTCGTAGTAGTGCGGCAGATGCTCTAGGTAAAATAGGTACAGAAGCCACGATAGACTCGTTAAGTAAATGCCTGAATGACGGCAATTCATCTGTGTGTCATAGTGCGGCAGAAGCTCTGGTTAAAATGGGTACAGAAGCTACGATAGACCCATTAATTAAATGCCTGGAGAATAAGGACTATGAGGTGCGGAGTAGTGCGGCAGAAGCTCTGGGAAAAATTGGCACAAAAGCCACAATTGAGCGGTTAAGTAAATGCCTGGATGACCCCAAATTATCTGTGCGTGAAATGGCAGTAGAAGCTCTGGGTGAAATTGGGACAGAAGCAGCCATAGACCCGTTAATTAAAGCCATGGATGATCACGACTTAGATCTGCGTGAAATGGCAGTAGAAGCTCTGGGTGAAATTGGGACAGAAGCAGCCATAGACCCGTTAATTAAATCCCTGGATGACCCCAAACCATCTATGCGTGAAATAGCAGCACAAGCTCTGGGAAAAATCGGGTCAGAAGTCACGATTAAGCCGTTAATTAAATGCCTGGATGACTCTAAATATTATGTGCGAAGTATGGCAGCAGATGCTCTGGGAAAAATTGGGGCAGAAGCAGCCATAGACCCGTTAATTAAAGCCCTAGATGATCACAACTCATATGTGCGGAGTATGGCGGCAGATGCTCTAGGAAAAATCGGGTCAGAAACAGCGATAGATCCCTTAATTAAATCCCTGAATGATGACTGTGTATCTGTGCGTGAAAGTGCGGCAGATGCTCTGGTAAAAATGGGGACAGAAGCCACGATAGACCCGTTAATTAAATGTCTGGATGATCAGGACTATTATGTGCGTAGGATGGCAGTAGAAGCTCTGGGTAAAATTGCCACAGAAGTGGTAATATACTCGTTAATTAAATGCCTGGATGCTCAGGACTATTATGTGCGTAGAAGTGGGGCAGATGCTTTGGGTGAAATTAGGACAGAAGCCACTATTTCTAAACTGATTAATCTCTTGAAAAACGAAGAATTTGTAGCAACTCATGATGAAGATATTTTTCAGGAAACCATCAACGCCCTTAAAGCCAGTCAAGAGCGCTGCCAATTCTACAACCCAACCTATAGTCCCAAACCCTGAATAATACCAGGCTGCACAACAGTTTCTCCACAACCTCCGCCAAGACTTCCCCCTAGATCCAGAAAAAATTGTTCTAGTTCCCGGTAACCATGACCTCAATTGGAAACTAGCAAAGGGAGGTTATCAGTTATTGGATCTCGAAGACTACGATGGTGAACTAAAAGAGGGTCACTACATCAAAGGTGAAGATGTGATTCGAGTCCGAGAGGAAGCCAAATACCAACAACGGTTTGCCCACTTCAGCCAATTCTATCAAGCTATCAAAACTCAACCCTATCCCCTCGACTATGACCAGCAAGCCATTATCGACTATTTCCCAGAGCAACAGTTGCTGATCCTAGGACTAAACTCCGCTTGGGAACTGGATCACCACTTCAGAGCCCGGGCTAACATCCACTCAGGTGCTCTGAGCAAGGCTTTGACCGAAATTCGCCGTAACCCAGATTACCGCAACTGCCTGAAACTAGCGGTTTGGCACCATGCCCTGAATAGTGCTGGAAGCGACAGGATTACCGACCAAGGATTCATGGAACAACTCGCCAAAGCTGGATTCCGCTTCTTCCTCCACGGACACATCCACAAAGCCGAAACCAGCCTTTTCCGTTACGACATCAGTCCAACTGGGCGCAAACTCGACCAAATTGGTGCTGGCACCTTTGGGGCACCCACCAAAGAAATCATACCCGGTTATCCTTGGCAATATAATCTATTAAAAATTAAGGATAATCAGCTCACTGTCTACACTCGCCGTCGGGAAGAAAACAATGGTGCTTGGAAACCTGATTCACGGTGGACTCAGGGTGCGGGAGAAGGTGCTTTGGATTATTATTCTATTGAGTTGTAGTAAGCATATGCGCTACGCGCACGCTGCGCGAACAGCCGTCAGCCGTCAGCCGTCAGCTTTCCGTAACAGAGATTAAACGAATACTTACCTGTTGTCTTGATGCAGTCGCTCATGGGGGTTTCCCCCAAGACCGCGCTGGATCGCTTATTCAAAAGCTGTTCGGTGTAGCTTACCCATAACTACATCAAGTAGCGTGCGCATAAGCTGATAGCTGATAGCTGTTCGCGTAGCGTGCGCGTAGCGCTTAAGCTGATAGCTGATAGCTGACGAGTTGTAGGGCGTTTTATTCAGGTTTACTTAATTCAGCTAGATAATCCCTAACTAACACTTCGATTAGCATTGGATCTAAATTGCTATGGTGAAATTTAATAGCTAAAGGCACCGTTAATCTTTGCTGATTTTCGTCGTAGGTTCGCTTCCCAAAGTAGAAAAAACTCTGGGTACTTTCACGACCTGTCTGGATAGAAAAACTTAGAAAATCTAAGCCAGGAAGATTACCAACAAATTGACCCAGTTGGTAAGCATAGGATCTCTCATTATTATTGGACCATATAGGATTAGCGAAAATACTGTCTTTGGTATTTCTGTATACTTCTGAAAATTCAAGCCATCCTAATTTTGTGGCATTATTAATGATCATTGGTAAAAATCGAGCTTCCCCTCCCACTGCTGTCGGACAAAATAATGGTGGATTATTAATTTGATACCATTTATGGTTAATAAATCTCCACCAAAAAGGAGGATGTTCTTTCAGGGCTTTAAGTAATTTCCAGATTAAGAAAGACGTAAACGTTGAATAGTCATTTTTAAAATTATCCTTATAATTAGTTTCGGCATCGGTTAAGTCTAATCGTAAGGTAATATCTAAATAAGGATTTACTACCTTTGTTTCATCAATAAAAAAGTCTAGTGCCCAGCCGACATAACTATTTTTGTATTGATCAGTATCTAAAGGTATAGCGTCGTATTTGTCTAAATAGTAATTTAAATCGTCCATAATTTAAGTATTAGTTGAGGCTAATAGTATTTTAGCTAAGCATTCAGCTGTCAGCGGTCAGCCGTCAGCCGTCAGCTTATTGTATTCAAAAGCACCGATTGCGCGTAGCTGTTCGCGTAGCGTGTGCGTAGCACATAAGCTAATCACTGATAGCTGATAGCTGTTCGCGTAGCGTGCGCGTAGCGCTTAAGCTGATAGCTGATAGCTGATAGCTTCGAAAAAAATAGCCGTAGAAATACTATCCACGGCTATTTAAAATCCACAATAAGTCAGTTGAAATCGCGATATCACTAAGTTACCAAATCTAACCCGATGTGATCAGATTTTATTGGCCAAAGGTGACTTTTTCAAGGGGGGGAAACCCCCCCAAAAATTTAAGGTGTTATGGCAACAGCCAATACTTGGTTATGGTAGTCATCACTTCCCCGGGAACCTCAGTTGGTTCCAGAGGAGTCCATTCAGCAATCTCCGCATAGCCTAGGGAATATAGCATCTGCATACTATAAATGACGGCTTCACGAGAACCTTTCAGGACGTGCTGAGCAGGTTGTTTTTTGAAATTTTGGGAAAATTTTTTGGACATCACTAAAAAACTGAACTCATCGGGTTATACAATGATTATTGTAATGATTACAAAATTAATTGTCAAGGGTTTTAGAAAAGTTTTTTTGGAGAGTTTTAGGGTTAATAAAAAACAGGAATATTCTGAAAGAGACGCTACCCGAATGCTGTTTTTAAAACTAGTAAAGCGGTTTGCAATTCAGTTAAGTATTTATAGATTTTAGGGAATCGGGAATCGGGAATCGGGAATCGGGAATCGGGAATCGGGAATCGGGAATCGGGTCGCACCTGAGGTATACAGTATTTTTTCCCTATTCACTCTTCCCTGTTCCCTGTTCCCTGTTCCCTACTCCCTGCTCCCTGCTCCCTACTCCCTGCTCCCTACTCTAACTTTAATGCCATATTTAGGACGTAGGGAAAATCTGGGGTCTATTTCTATGGATTGATTAGGAACTAATTCAATGTGAAACCTTTGCATGATGGCTGCTAAGATGATTGTAGATTCCATCAGAGCTAAATTTTTGCCAATACAGATGTGTTGACCTGCACCAAAGGGAAAAAAGGCAAATTTAGGTCTTTGCTTCACTTTTTCAGGTAGAAATCGGTCAGGGTCGAACTGTTCTGGATTATCCCAAAAATCAGGATGGCGAAAAATGAAGTATTGAGCAATAGTGAAAATCGTACCTTTGGGAATAAAATATCCTTGAATTTCATCATCGTTTAAGGCAACTCTTGGTAGTCCTAAACCGATTGGGCAAAGACGTGACGATTCATCAAATACGCGACGAGTGTATTCGAGTTGGAACAAATTCTCAACCGTAGGGTAATTTCCATTTAAAACGGTTTGTACTTCATCCTGCATCTGAGCCATAGCATCAGGATGGGTTCCGATTAGATACCATGTCCAAGCTAATGCAGTAGCTGTGGTTTCATGTCCCGCATTAATTAACGTAATTACTTCGTCTTGAAGTTGGCGATCGCTCATCCCGATTCCAGTCTCTTCATCTTGAGCAGCTAGAAGCATTGACAGCAAATCATTTTGCTCTGAGGGATGTTCACGACGGTACTGGATAATGTCTAAAACGAGGCGGTCGAGTGTTTGTTTTGCTTTACGGAACTCAAGATTTCTGGGGGTAGGCATCCATACCGGTAGTGCCAGGGGGTTATTCATTCGGTAATAGACATATTCCAAAGCTGTTCGCAAAGACTGCCCTAGTTTATCTGTCTTACTACTGATATCAATACTGAATAAGGTGGAACTGACAATTTTTAAGGTAAGCCGTGACATTTCGGCTGCAATATCAATAATCTCCCCTTCTGGCTTTTCCGACCATTCACCCAGAAGTGATTCTACACAATCAAGGATTACATTATGAAGTTTAACCAATTGCTTTTGATGAAATGCTGGCTGCATTAAGCGTCGCTGTCGAAGCCAAACCTCTCCTTCACTGGTAAAAAGTCCTTGCCCCTGAAGTAAGTTCATGGATTTGAGAAATAGATCTGGCTTTCCATATCGTTCCTGATGGCTAGACAAAATATGTTCTGCATGATCTGGATGGCTCGCCAAATTTAAACTTAATCCTGGCATGATTGGCAGGCGTACTAAATCTCCATATTCCTGCCACATATGCCCAAAATATTCAATGGGCTGATGCTGAAGTTTAGAAAGTTGAAATAGTAAATATCTTTTTGGTCCTGGTGGTAAATTAAAGTTACTTTTTCTAGCAACTTGAACTGAGGGGATTGGAGAGTGAGGCATAAGAGGTTAATTATAGCAATTATCATAGCTATGAGGTACAATTTTTCGGGATTTTAGGGAACAGGGAAAATAGAATATATAGGGATGCGGTGCATCAAGACACGGAATCCAATTCAAAGAATAATGTACCTCATAACTGCGATAAACGCTATATAATAAAAAACTAATTTTTTTATTACTAGATTACCACCCCAATTCTAGGATAGCCGTAATTTTAACCATAGGGCTGGGATAATTCGCTCCTAAAAAGTAAGCTATCAGCTATAAGCTGACAGCTGACGGCTGAATGCTTCAACAATTACTTACCAAATCCCCTGCTCTGANTTACTGCGAACCAATCCTTGGATGTCAGAAACAACTTTGTCAGAGCAATTTCAGACTCACCAGACGAAAACCAAACAGTATTTCGGATGCTTGGTATTATCATCAATCCTGATGATTCCTCTAGCGTTACTTCTGCTGGAGTTACTCCTGAGAGTATTCCTACAGGTCAAGTTCCAATAATCTCTGTTCCTGGAGGTGTGATGAGAGGTTCTATGCCAGATCGATAATGAGACTTGGCCTAGAAAGAGATACCGCTAGAGCCAATTTAGTGTAAGTCATTCACCGATTTTCCAAACCTTTAACTCTTTGCTCTAAGGCATTCATTCTTTCCTCTAAATCTAATTTGTCAGATTCTTGGGTGATGCTATATCCAATTAATCGTTCTAATATCCTTTCTTGTCGTTGTTGCTTTTCTTGAGACCTTAATTGTATTTCTTGTAGTTCACGTTGACCAACTTGTAGTTCACGTTGACCAACTTGTAGTTCACGTTGACCAACTTGTAGTTCACGTTGACTAGCTAGGATCTGTTCTAATATCCTTTCTTGTTGTTGTTGGTTCTCTTGAAACCTTAATTGTGTTTCTTGTAGTTCACGTTGAACAGCTAGCATCTGTTCTATTGTTGCTTCAATTCGATCTAATCTGTTGGAGCCGTTGTTAGTCATTGTTAATTTATTAATTAACCCAGGTTCTATCTATAGCCCTTGGCCAAGGGCTATATTCTATTATGACTTCTAACTGCTAAGTCCTGACTGTTGGATAAAGTTGGTTATCTTGATGCAAAGCGCGACTGACGGGAACCCCACAGGAGTAGGTTTTTTAAATTTGGGTCGGGAGTTGGGAGTATGGGACTCACCCCTAACCCCGACCAGAAGGGGCTTTGGCTTCCTCACCCCTGAATTTTAGGGTCAAGAATGAAACAGCCCCCCGAGCGAGCAATCCCTCGCTCGGGGGGCTAATAATAGCATTTCACTCAACCATGAATGCCTTAGCCTTTAGTAGTAAAAGCTGCGGTTACCAACGGCTGCGGCTAACACCTTCATTAGGCTTGTGAATGATGAAGCTGAGAACTTGGCACTGCTTAACGTTATCAAAACCTACAACCCGGATATAGCAGTCGCGGTATTCAGAGCGACACTCATCCACTTCCGCTAGCACATCTTTAGGTGAGGTAGCCTTGAACAAAGGCAGTTTCCATAATGTCCAGTAGTAAATCTCTGGTTCAGAGCTTTCGTTGAACTCAATCGCAGGGATGTAACCTTCCGCTAAGATGTACTCCACTTGCCGCATAATCTGAGCGTCACTCAGGGGAGGTAAGTAGGAAAGGGTTTCGTAACGACGCTCTTTTGGTAATGTTTTCATAGATTTTGATGCTCTGTTTGATTCTCTGTTGAAGTATAGGTATGAAATTTGGGGGATACCAGGTCACATCTTCGGTTGAACCAATTAGGTGTCCGAATCAGTTTTCTGCTCAGAATTAGTTGGGTTATCTGGAAGAGTGAATTGCGTGATGCGCTCAAGATGCCGACGCCGATGTTCTATATTCGACTGCTGGATAGTAGTGCAAACCATTTCAGGTAAGAACTCGGCCACTTCGTCTGCGATATGTTGCCGCACAGTCATAATCCGCAACGCAAATTCAGGTTTAGCCCGCAGTAATTCCTCAAGATAAACGTCTCCATCTTGGATACTTTGTTGTGAGGAAAAAGACTGTAGCCAAAGCGCTCGGGGAGGGTCGGTTTCTCTTAACTGGTTTACCACTGTCCGCAGTGCTTGATAGGTCATATAGCTAGCCAGCACCTTGGCTGTATCTTTCGCAACTCGTTTTAAATCCATGGTTGAACCCAGTCGTTTGGAAAAAGTATGAAGTCTAAAGTATGGCGTTTCATACTTCAAACTTCACAGCTCAAACTGCATCAGACTGTATCCATTGCCTCGAACTCGAACTTGATTTCCTTCCACAGTTCGCAAGCAACTGCCAACTCAGGACTCCACTTAGCAGCTTCCCGGATCACGTCACCACCTTCACGCATCAGGTTACGACCTTCGTTACGAGCTTGAATACAAGCTTCTAGAGCTACCCGGTTTGCAGTAGCACCAGGAGCATTACCCCATGGGTGACCTAGAGTACCACCACCGAATTGTAGGCAGGAATCATCACCAAAGATTTCGACTAGCGCAGGCATGTGCCAAACGTGAATACCACCAGAAGCCACTGGCATTACACCAGGCATGGAAGCCCAGTCTTGAGTGAAGTAAATACCCCGTTCGCGGTCTTGCTCAATGTGGTCTTCCCGCATCAGGTCAACGAAGCCCATGGTGATACCTTTTTCACCTTCAAGCTTACCGACTACAGTACCGGAGTGGAGGTGGTCACCACCGGACATGCGCAAGCACTTAGCCAAGACACGGAAGTGCATACCGTGGTGTTTCTGACGGTCAATCACAGCGTGCATAGCGCGGTGGATGTGCAGCAGAACCCCATTATCACGGCACCAACGAGCCAGAGTGGTGTTGGCGGTAAAGCCACCAGTGAGGTAGTCGTGCATGATGATGGGCATGTTGAGTGATTTAGCAAACTCAGCCCGCTTCATCATCTCCTCGCAGGTGGGAGCAGTGACGTTGAGGTAGTGACCTTTGATTTCGCCAGTTTCAGCTTGGGATTTGTGGATTGCGTCTGCTACGAACAGGAAGCGATCGCGCCAGCGCATGAAGGGCTGGGAGTTAATGTTTTCGTCGTCTTTGGTGAAGTCCAGACCACCGCGCAAGCACTCATATACTGCACGACCGTAGTTCTTAGCGGATAGACCTAGCTTGGGCTTAATGGTACAACCGAGCAAAGGACGACCATACTTATTCAACTTGTCCCGCTCTACAACAATCCCGTGGGGTGGTCCCTGGAAGGTTTTGAGGTAAGCAATGGGAATCCGCAAGTCTTCTAAACGCAGTGCTCGCAGAGCTTTGAAACCAAATACGTTACCCACGATGGAGGTCAGCATGTTGGTGACTGAGCCTTCTTCAAACAGATCCAGTGGGTAGGCAATAAAGCAGATGAACTGGTTGTCTTCCCCACGTACTGGTTCGATGTCGTAGCAACGACCTTTGTAACGGTCTAGGTCAGTCAGCAAGTCAGTCCAAACTGTTGTCCAGGTACCCGTAGAAGACTCAGCTGCAACCGCTGCACCGGCTTCTTCCGGAGGTACACCAGGCTGCGGTGTTACGCGAAACGCTGCCAAAATATCCGTATCTTTTGGAGTATAATCTGGCGTATAATAGGTTAATTTATAGTCTTTTACACCGGCATCGTAGCCAGCTTTTGTCTGAGTCCTGGTTGATGAGTAAGACATGCGTTGCTTCCTTAGGAACTACTGAATGTTGCTATCGCTAGAAGAGATTTTCTTTTCTTAGTGTTGTGTGTTGCTCCTAGCTAAGAGAACACACAACCCATCTAGGCTTGTTAAAATTTAGTCTTCGTCTTCTTTGGGTCTTTGCGTTTACTCATACCAATTTACCGATACCGATTACTTAATATAGCAGTCGCCAGGGCAGTTAGGACATGACAAAAGTCTCACACCCTTTGTAAGCGCAAGAGTTTGACTTCTGACTTCTGACTTCTGACTTCTGACTTCTGCTATATTTCGCAATCATAAAATTTACTAGATTTATAAAATTTCCGTATTTTTATTGATGTTATTCAATTAAATTTGATATTTAATTGAATTAAAGCGGATTTCAAAAAAACAGGTCATTTGATATTGAGCAAACTAATCTGCCAATAGATTTTAATGTATGAAAATCAAAAATCTTATGAAAACAAACTCCAAAAACAAACAACCTATGGATTTACTCAAACTGACACAAAACCTATCACTAGCCATCCTAGGGTCTGTTTTGAGCTTCGCCGCCATTGAAGTTGCTAACCCAGGACGCTCTGACGCTTTTGTAATTTTTAACCGGTCTGGTAACACACTCGGAGGTGGCTCCCGATGGGATGCAGCTCCAAGGACTATCCAAGGACAAGATCGTTCCTTGGACGGCGGATTGCGATACTCACTACAGGGCGGTTCCTATCAAGCTTACCGAGATTTATTCACCTGGGATATTGTTCCTAGTGTCAACGAGTTTCAAAATGCCATTGAGGCTGCGTTCAACGCCTGGACTGTAGTTGACCCAGTTTCTGGGTTAGGTACCGATTTGTCATTTGTAGCAGATTTAGAGACATCAGTAATAGGAACCGGTACAGGAGGCGTTCACCCAGATGGTGCCGAGATTGACCTGTTGGCATCGACAGATGCAACTTTCTGGAATCCTGGAAATACCTCACCCCAAGGTGAATCGTTTTTCTATTACATCAACGATACTGTAACTCTCACTTCTGGAACGGAAAATTACGCAGGCTCAAGCGCCATTATCGGGGCAGATATGACCTTCAACAATAATGCCGGAACAGTATATACCCTCGACTTTTTCAGGCGATTGTTGACCCACGAGATCGGTCATGCCATTGGATTAGGGGACATCGAAGGAGACATCAGTGCTAATAGATTTATCGACGACAACTATGATGGCAGTACTAGCGCCACAGCTCTAGCCACATTGAGCAACCCGATTGCCCAACTAATCGATCCCCTCAATCCAGCTGCTTCACCATTTTCATTGTTTACAGTTCCAGATCAGGATCCTGGTGTTGACACCCCAGGCGTAGATATTCTGATGGAATCCCGGGGACTAGGTATAGCTCCAGGGAACCCAGTCACCAACCTTAGCCCATTGGTTAACGATGACTACGCTGGTCGCCAGTTCCTGTATCCAGTGTCATCTGAGGCTAGATTTTCCTCTGAGGCTAGAGTTGATGAACCTACTGCTACATTAGGTTTACTAGCCCTTGGTATTATAGGTGTACGTTTGAGTACTCAAGGCAAAAAAAGCAAGCAACAGAGAGTAGATACACCTACGAGATCAGCTATTTACACCAAATAGACAGACACAGACACAGGTAGTGGTGCTGAAGTCCTACCTTTTCCCAAAAAATTCTAGACTTCAAGTCTTTCTTTGGGATATAATCAAAAACTGGTGCTTTTAGGCAAAAACCATGAATGCTCAAGAAATCATTCGTTCCATAGAAGCGGAACAACTTAAGGACAACGTCCCTACCATCTACGTCGGTGACACCGTGCGTGTAGGGGTACGGATTAAAGAAGGTAATAAGGAACGGATTCAACCCTATGAAGGCACTGTGATTGCCATGCGCAATGGTGGCATTAATGAAACGATTACAGTACGCCGGATTTTCCAAGGGGTTGGTGTGGAACGGGTTTTTCTACTCCATTCTCCAAAAATTGCTAATATAAAAGTAATCCGTCGAGGCAAGGTACGTCGAGCCAAGCTATACTATTTACGCGATCGCGTTGGTAAGGCTACTCGCATCAAACAACGCTTTGACCGTAGTTTATAACCTTTTTCTGGCCTAGCATCAGTTTGGTGTAAATGGCAAAATTAGGGTTAGTAAACAGTTAGAGAAAATGTTGCCGAGTCTACCAAAAACTTTTATTATTTGTTAGACTTAAATTAGGGTAACACCGACAGGGATTATTATGTAACTTAAATTAAAGCCGAAAACCAAGGATTTAATAGTTGCGCTATATCCATACGGTGGAACCAACTTTGTTGACATTTTTATGGCGCTCGCGGGATATTCCCGAGAGCTTTGGGAGATACCCCCTGGATGCTATTGCATCTTGCATTGGCGAACCTTGGTCTATCTTGGTAGACTTTGGTAGCTAAAAAGTATCGGTAAACTAAATAAAGCGAGAGGTTAGTAAACAGTTAGAAAAAATGTTGCCGAGTCTACCAAAAACTTTTATTATTTGTTAGACTTAAATTAGGGTAACACCGACAGGGATTATTATGTAACTTAAATTAAAGCCGAAAACCAAGGGTTTAATAGTTGCGCTATATCCATACGGTGGAACCAACTTTGTTGACATTTTTATGGCGCTCGCGGGATATTCCGTCAGAGCTTTGGGAGATACCCCCTGGATGTGAAAGCATCTTGCATTGGCGATACAGAATTTGCTTTTGGTAGATTTTGGTAGCTAAAAAGTATCGGTTAACCTCTACCTCTCTACTCCATCTGCGTCCTTAGTTCAGTTGGTAGAACGCAGGTCTCCAAAACCTGATGTCGGGGGTTCGAGTCCTCCAGGGCGCGCTCAAAATTGGTAGAATACAAAAGTTAGGTGCGCTCTTACTTGGCGAATTAAATTCTCCAGGGGTCGCACCTGTGCTATGCCAGGGTTTACCTGAGCAAATCCAGTGGTAGTCCGTCAGTTGAGGGGGCTGAGTAGCAGAGTTTGACTCAACCATCAGGACTAGTGGATTATTGTGGCAGGGATCCTACCAGCTAGACTATTGCTGACGCAAGGAGCAGGAAATTGACACCTGTAAATCCCACTTGTGTCTTCTAATCCCTGGCTGGATTAACTCAGCAACATACGCACATAGCACTAAGCACCGACCATGGTAGACAAATTTTGGGTTTAAAGCCCCATCCTTCAACGGAGGGCTTTGAGTTATAATTAGACCTAGCGGTAAAGCGCATATATAAAAAGCGTAGTAGGTCTAGCGGACAGCTTCTGATCCGGAACCCTGGTAGCAAAAATCCTAAATCTTGTATAAATTTGGAAGCCGTAGCACGAGAATTCAATAAATATCTTTCGGTGGGCTTTCCGTTTGGCAAATTTAATTCGCCACGGGTCGCACCGTTCCAAACGCCGCCGGGCAGACGGTGTATGCTTGTGGAGGGTAAAGTCGTTGGACTCCCGGAGAAGCAAGAATCCTCGCTGCGTTATTCACGAGGAGTGTCAATGCGTTGATGGGGGAAAGGAGAAGTTGTGGCGAAGAAAACAAAAGCTGAACCAGAGACTAAAGAAACTGAATCTGGGTTTAACCTAGGTAAGTTCTTCAACGAAACCAAAGAAGAACTCGCTAAAGTCGTTTGGCCTTCTCGGCAACAGTTAATTAGCGAATCAGCAGCGGTATTGTTGATGGTCATTCTGTCTGCCACCATAATTTACTTGGTAGATGGTTTATTTTCCTGGGCATCAGGACAGGTATTTTGATGAGTTTTGCTGCAGACGAATCCCAAGATTTCGATCAACAGGTATCAAAACCTGCAGGTTCACGTTGGTACGCAGTCCAGGTTGCTTCTGGCTGTGAAAAACGGGTTAAAACGAACTTGGAACAGCGTATCCAAACCATGGATGTAGGGGACCGGATTTTGAAAGTGCAGATTCCCCAAACACCTACGGTTAAAATCCGTAAGGATGGTTCTCGGCAACACAGCGAAGAAAAAGTTTTCCCCGGCTATGTGTTAGTCCAGATGGTGATGGATGATGAAGCTTGGCAAGTTGTCAAAAACACACCAAATGTGATTAATTTTGTTGGGGCAGAACAAAAACGCAGCTACGGGCGTGGACGGGGACATGTTAAACCCGTACCCCTCAGCCCTGGCGAAGTGGAGCGGATCTTCAAGCAAGCCGAAGAGCAAGAGCCGATTGTCAAAGTAGATCTGGCAGTAGGGGACAAAATCATTGTGCTATCTGGTCCGTTTAAAGGATTTGAAGGGGAAGTGATTGAAGTTAGCCCCGAAAGGAGCAAACTCAAAGCGTTACTCTCGATCTTTGGGCGGGATACACCAGTAGAATTGGAGTTCAATCAGATTGAAAAAACAAGCTAGACCCTAGATCATGGCTAAAAAAGTTGTTGCATTGATTAAGTTAGCGCTCCCAGCTGGGAAAGCTAACCCAGCTCCCCCCGTCGGACCAGCACTCGGTCAGCACGGGGTCAATATTATGGCATTCTGTAAAGAGTACAATGCCAAAACTGCTGATCAAGCTGGTATGGTGATACCAGTAGAAATTTCAGTGTTTGAGGATCGAAGCTTTACCTTTATCCTCAAAACTCCACCAGCATCTGTACTGATTAAGAAAGCTGCTGGCATTGAGAAAGGTTCAGCACAACCCAACCGCACTAAAGCTGGCAGCCTTACTCGCTCCCAGCTGCAAGAAATCGCCCAAACTAAAATGCCTGACCTCAATGCCAATGATATAGAAGCGGCAATGAAAATTGTGGAAGGCACAGCTAGAAACATGGGTGTAGCCATAACCGATTAGAAGGATGCATAGAAAGAGTGAAGGATGAAGGATGAATTTACACTTTCAACTTTCAACTTTCAACTTTCAACTTTTAACTTTCAACTTTCAACTTTCAACTTTCAACTCCAATGTCTTAAAGTAAACCATAGAGGGGGAGGAGTTTTACTTCGCTAAGTACCCCAGGAGATCTAAATGCCCAAGAAACCATCGCGTCGATTACAAGAACTAAAAAAGAAGGTTGAAGAGCGACCTTATGAACCCATAGAAGCTCTCAAACTCCTCAAAGAAACAGCCACCGCCAAATTTTCGGAATCGGCTGAAGCCCATATTCGCTTAGGAATTGACCCAAAGTATACTGACCAGCAACTGCGCACTACAGTAGCTTTACCGAAGGGAACAGGTCAGACGATACGAGTAGCAGTGATTGCTCGGGGTGAAAAAGTCTCGGAAGCTACTAATTCAGGGGCAGACATTGCCGGTTCTGAGGAGTTAATTGCAGAAATTCAAAACGGGATGATGGATTTTGACCGGCTAATTGCTACGCCGGACATGATGCCCAAAGTAGCCAGATTAGGTCGTCTCCTCGGACCACGGGGCTTGATGCCTTCTCCTAAAGGTGGTACAGTTACTAATGACATAGCTCAGGCAATTCAAGAATTCAAAGCTGGTAAACTAGAATTTAGGGCTGACCGTACTGGCATTGTTCATGTTATGTTTGGTAAGGTATCCTTTAGCCCCGAAGACTTACTGGTGAATCTCAAAGCTTTGCAGGAAACTATCGACCGCCATCGCCCATCTGGCGCAAAAGGTCGGTATTGGCGCACTTTATATGTGTCTGCCAGCATGGGTCCATCGATTGAAGTGGACATTGCTATTCTGCGTGAACTCAAGCTTGAGGGTGCCGCTTAAAACAGAACACTGACGAGCGAGAGTTAGCCACCTACTAATTTATTGGGTGGCCAGGGATCGCGCCGGGATAAATCCCGGCTATCGTGTTAAAATAGAATTACGAGTAAGAATAAGGTTGGTTACGTTGATTTTTTGCTAGTATGGTGAGATTCCAGCCAGTAAGAGACGGGGTTGATCCTACGACTATGGAACAGGCAAGTAATGCAGCAAAAAGTAGTGATTTATTGCCCTGATTTGTTTGGTACAACCACTCCGAAAGTTATTTAAATGAAAAGTAAATCCACAGGTTAACTTCTATGTTAATCCGTTCGCGTAGCGTGGCCTACGGCCAGGGAGGTAGGGCAGTTTTGAATCTGCCGCAACGATATACTAGATTAACTTCTAGATCAGACCGTGAGCTTAGTGGAGCGCGGTTTTAAACCGCGCAACGACATCCGCTCAGAATCCCCGTCTTTTCAAAGCGGGGAGAGTTCAAAAACTAGAAAATTGAAGAAGGCTTGCGCTGAAGACAGCAGGAGTAACTAGCTTAATATCCTGCCGAGGTTAAAGTACTATGTATCATCTGCCCAGGCACTGATCCTACAGTGAGTTCTATAGCGGTAATGATACGACCCTTAACCCCGGCCAAGTCTCCGGGGTTTTAGTTTGGTTATTTGTTATCAGTGAGATCATCGACGGTTGAATACTTATCATTCTTGGTTGAGAGTCAATTGAAAATAAATAATATTTATTTTTATTTATTTTTATTTATTTTCAATGAACAATTAACCAATTAACACTTAACAAAATGGGTAGAACACTTGACGAAAAAAAGACAATTGTGGCGGAGCTCAAGCAAACCTTGAGTGAGTCTCAGTTGGCTGTAGTTATTGATTACCAGGGGCTGTCGGTTGCTGAAATTACCGATTTACGGAATCGTCTGCGTCCCACTGGCACGATTTGCAAGGTGACCAAAAACACCTTCATGCGGCTTGCGGTGGAAGAAGACGAAAACTGGCGGCCAATGACAGAATTCCTCAGTGGTACTTCAGCCTTTCTCCTGGTCAAAGACGATGTTGGTAGTGCCATCAGAGCTTACCAGGAGTTTAAGAAAACCGCCAAGAAGACTGAATTTCGCGGCGGCGTGATGCAAGGTCAAGCCTTGAATGAAGAGCAAGTTAAGGCAATTGCTGACTTGCCTTCTAAGGAGGAACTGATCGCGCAAGTTGCTGGAGCGATTAATTCTATCGCTACCAAACTTGCTGTCGGTATTAATGAGGTACCAGCCTCCTTGGGTCGTAGTATTAACGAGGTGCCAGCTTCTTTGGGTCGATGCATCCAAGGGGTTGCTGCCAAGGAAGAAGGCAACAGCTAGTACTCGGTTTTCCCCCTTTCTGAGATTTGTACAACACTCAACTACAAGAGTTAAGTACAACACTCAACAAATTAAACAATTCACCTAAAAGGAGTTATATCAATGTCTGCTACAACTGATGAAATTCTCGAAAAATTAAAATCTCTCACTCTGCTAGAAGCTTCTGAGCTAGTTAAGCAGATCGAAGAGGCTTTTGGTGTCAGCGCTGCTGCTCCTGCTGGCGGTATGATGATGATGCCTGGTGCTATGGCTGGTGCTCCTGGAGCTGCTGAGGCTGAGCCAGAGGAAGAGAAAACTGAATTTGATGTGGTTCTAGAAGAGTTCCCCTCTGATAAGAAGATTGCTGTACTTAAGGTGGTGCGAGCAATCACTGGTTTGGGTCTCAAAGAAGCCAAAGAGTTGGTGGAATCTGCTCCTAAAGCGATTAAAGAGGCCATTGCTAAAGAGGCGGCTGAAGACGCTAAGAAGCAACTGGAAGAGGCTGGTGCTAAAGTTACCGTCAAGTAACATCTACCATCATGTCTGGTTGACTAATCATCATATCCCTTCTCGGGTAATGTAAGCATTCAGCGGTCAGCGGTCAGCCGTCAGCCGTCAGTGATTGGCCGTAGGCCACGCTACGCGAACAGCGGTCAGCTATCATGGTTATTTTATTCAAAAGCACCTCAAGTAGCTTGAGCCTACAGCCAATGGCTGTTAGTGTAGCGTGCCCATAGCGCATAAGCTGATAGCTGAAAGCTGTTCGCGTTCGCGGAGCGTGGCCATTCGCGTAGCGTGGCCAACGGCCAAGGCCAAGCGTGCGCGTAGCGCTTAAGCTGTTCGCGTAGCGTGCGCGTAGCGCTTAAGCTGATAGCTGAAGATTAGGGACTATTTGGTAAGTGATTAACCAGACTTGAGCTCAGTTGAATCAACCTCGATTTTTGGGGAGCCGACGCAATCGGCTCCTTTTTTTTGTGGAACGGACATCTTGTTTTTTGTGGAACGGGCATCTTGCCCGTTTGATTTTATGGAATGATTTGAATAGTTTTGTGGAACGGGCATCTTGCCCGTTTGATTTTCGGTTGAGGGGGTGACAAGCCAGCTCAACTTTTTGGCCTTGCTTAATAATGGAATGATTTGAATAGTTTTGTGGAACGGGCATCTTGCCCGTTTCATTTTCAGTTGAGGGGGTGACAAGCCAGCTCAACGGTGATGCGATCGCATAGCATCGCCTTCGGGGGAATCCCGCCTAGGGCTTGAGAAGACGCTGATTTCAATAACTCCATCCAGTCAGTGAATCCAGTCACCTCATGCAGTAATTAACTTCACCGGTTGATGTGATTTATATCACACCTTTATCTAACTAAATCGATAATAATGATTATTAGGGAAAATTATAAGATTAGTCAGCCAAGTCTTAGAATTTATCATTTCAGGGCAAAGCATCTGATTATATGCTCAGGATTATAAGCTCAGGGTAGCGCGTCTCTGGCTAAGAAAATATATCACTCAAGAAATATAATATCATCTCTGATTGACTAATTATCATATCCGAAATCAGGTAATTTGGAATTGGTAATTTGTATTTGGTGATTTTGAATTGGTAATTAGACCTCTCCAAAAACTTGAAACTTTCTCAGGCACTGCTTTTCAGCGATCAAATTGACCAAGTCAATTTTACGTTGAATTAACGCTATAATAAGCTTAAGAAGCTATTGATGTTAATTTAGCACTAA
>NZ_JAAHHE010000169.1:0-13730 GCF_010692525.1 Moorena sp. SIO3B2 | reverse complement strand
TGGGGAGTTTAGGGGATGCTTATCGCCTCAGGGGCAAGTACGATCTAGGGATTAACTATCTCGAAAAGAGCTTAACTATTGCCCAAGACATTGACCACCTTGCCTATCAATCCTCAGCCCTGAATAGTTTAGGTAATGCCTACAGTAGCAAAGCTCAGCTCAGCTATCGTCGGGCAAATTCTGCTGAAAAAATCGAGTACACAAAAAAGGCTTCGGCACTCGCAGAAAAAGCTAAGAATAACGATAGCGAAGCACTAAAGTATTTTCAGAAAAGCCTCGACCTAGCTATTACTCAAAACGACCAATCCGGTCAAATGCGGGCAAGGCTTAATGAGATTCCCCTGTACTATCGCCTTGATAAAAATAGCGCTAGTGTTACGCAATGGCAAAACGAAGGGCAAAAAGCCTACTCCCTCTTGGACAGTCTACCAGATTCCCAGGATAAGGTTTATGCTGCCATTGAGTTAGCTAACCTGTTGCAACCAATTGCTCCGGCTCATGAAACCAGTCCCTGGATGCGATGCTATCAGCCCAAACTAGAACCCCAGGCTACTGCACTCCTGGCTCAAGCCGTTTCAATAGCGCAACGGATTAATGACCATCGCTCCCAATCCTTTGCCCTAGGGGAACTGGGTCATATCTATGAGTGTCGTGGCTAGTATAGCAAAGCGTTAGAGTTAAGCCAACAGGCTAGACTAGCAGCTGAGCAAAACTTGCTCGCCCAGGATAGTCTGTACTTGTGGGAGTGGCAAACAGCACGAATTTTTAAGGAGCAGGGGAAAGTAACTGAGGCAATTCGAGCCTATGAAAACGCGATCGCTACTCTCGAAACAATCCGTAGCGATATCCTAACCGCCAGTCGAGATGTCGTGAATTTGAAGCCTTGAGCAATGTCTCCAGAGAAGTTAAGGCAGTGACACAAACCATACCAGAGAGCAAACAGCTACTCGATGAGGAATTTACCCGCGATCGCCTACAACAAGAATTAGGCACAACGGTTTACCCGATGATTCACATAGCTACTCACGGTGAGTTCGGCACTGAACCGGAGGATACTTTCCTAGTCACCGGGGAAAATGATCAACTCACCATTGATGAATTAGATCGGGTAATTCGCAGTGTAGCTAGTACTACTGAACCAGTGGAGTTACTATCCCTGACTGCCTGTCGAACCGCCACTGGTGATGACCGAGCAGCATTAGGTTTAGCCGGTGTAGCTGTTCAAGCAGGAGCCAGAAGTGCTTTAGCCTCGCTTTGGTTCATTAATGATCAAATTACTGCCCAAATTGCTGCCCAATTTTACCAGGGTTTGCGACAATCAAACTTAAACAAAGCCCAAGCGCTTCGTGCTGCTCAAATCGCTTTACTGGAAGCAGGAGGACAATATGCTCGCCCCGCCTATTGGGCACCTTATCTAGTAATTGGAAATTGGTTTTGACACTCCCATAAGGACGGGGCTTTAAACCCAAATTTTTTGGTAATCTTAGGTGTCCGACAGACTTGAGTGAACCTGCGTCTATAACCGACCTAGTATACTGATTTTTGGCCATTGGTGCCAGAGCGATCGCAAACAGCCTGATCATTGTCCGCACCCCGCTCTTGCCTAGACGGGGCTTCCAAACATCGGACTATTTTTTGTGAGTTGAGTTAAACAAACTGCTATATACTACGAATGACTGCTAAACAGCTTGCTACCCTCGTGAACAAAGTTCCTATTCTCAGCATTGACTTAGGTCGCACCTCTACTAAAGCTTGTATCAGCCGTTACCCCGATGGTGTAGTGCTAATTCCTGCCAACGTTGCCCATCTCACCGTTGAGCAAGTGCGTCGGGGTGGGTTTGAAGCTCGACTGGGTGACCCTCTATTAGATATTTGGCTCGAGTATCAAGGCAAAGGATACGCCATTGGACAACTAGCTGCTGACTTCGGAGCTAACTTGGGTGTTGGTCAATCGAAAGTAGAAGATGCCTTGATAAAAGTCTTTGCCTGCGTAGGACATTTCGAGCTTCAAGGTGACTTGGCAATTATCATGGGATTGCCCTACCATTCCCAAGAGCAGTTTGAGCGTGAAAAAGAGGAATTAATTGGTATCCTGGCTTCACCTCATGTCATGTACTACAGAGGGGAACCAGTGTCGATTACGATTAAAAAAGTTTGGGTGATACCAGAGGGCTATGGTAGTTTGATCTGGGTTGAAGTTCAGGAAAACGATCCATCCGATGGCGGATTACATGACCGTTCCGTCGCCGTTGTGGATATTGGCCACCAAACCACTGACTTTATCATGGCAGATTCGTTCCGATTTGCCCGAGGAGCATCTCAGAGTGAAGCATTTGCCATGAATGAGTTCTATGATCAATTAGCTGCCCAAATTCAGGGAGCTGACAGTCAATCTTTGCTATTAATCAAAGCGGTTAATCGTCCAGAAGGAGAGCGCTTCTATCGTCCTAAAGGTGCTGCTCAGCCCACAGACCTCGACGAAATTATACCGAGTTTGCGCAAAAGTTTTGCCCGTGAACTGTCTGATCGTTTGCTCGCTTGGCTACCAGAACGCACCACAGACGTAGTGGTGACGGGTGGTGGTGGACAATTCTTCTGGAATGATCTTCAACTTATCTTCAAAGAAGCTAGACTCAAGGGTTACTTAGCTCAACCCTCTCGAAAAGCGAATGCTTTGGGACAATACATTTATGGAGAGGTGCAGAAGCAGTCAGCATCTCGATAACTTGTAGATAAATTGTATTGTAATTATCCGATAAGATTATAGGCATAATTCCCATGGCACCTATAGCAAAAAAAGTAAATAAAACAGTAGCATTTACCGCTAACCGGGAGGATCAAGCCCTACTAAAGGTAGTGGAGAAAGAACTAGCTAAGGGTCAGTATCCTAGCTTTAGCATGTTGTGCAAGCAAGCTCTCCAAGAGTTTCTGTTGAAACCAGAGTCCTCTGAGGAAAAGAAATCCTCCCAGGAAACAACCAAAGAAACAACCGAGGAAACAACCGGTGTTGGAAATCTTGAAGACAAGCTAACCCAACTGCAGCAGCAATTAACTGAAGTGGTACAGGCGTTATCGGTTCAGAGTCCTAGCCAAGTCAATAATCAGCTAAGTGATCTGACTCAACGAATTGAGGAAATAGACTCTAATACAACTGAACAATTGACCCAGTTACAACAGCAGCTTGGGAAATTAGAGCAAGTTATATCTACTGAAGAATCCTCTGACCAACTTGATGATCAATTGACGGCCTTAATCCAACAGGTCAAGCAAGTCGATGACCGTTCTCATCAACAACTCGAACACTTAAAACAGCAAGTTGCTGGTGTAGAAACGGTGCTGTCGAATTTTAGTACGACGGATGTGTCTGGCTTAACAGCACAGGCATCCACAGCAAAAGCGACTAGAGACTCAGATGGGACGGCTAAAGCAGGATTGGAAAAAGAGGCTGATCAATCTGATCCGTTACTAAGTCGCTTGGGTTCTTTATTAGAGGATTTTTAATTAACTTTATAGTGCTATGACAAAACGCACAGTTGGACTGCTGTTTGGTGGTGTCTCAGGAGAACACGAAGTTTCCATTAGTTCTGCAAGAGCGATCGCAAACGCTCTATGTGCCGACGAAAATGCCTCTAAGTACGAAGTGGTGCCAGTGTACATTCAAAAAAATGGCATCTGGACAGCGGTCGAAACTATCGCACAGGTGTTAGACTCGGGAACCCCCCTGGAATCTGCTCCTAGCGGTAATGTCTGGCAATTTCCTGCCGTTGCAACTGAGGTAGATGTCTGGTTTCCCATCCTCCATGGGCCAAATGGGGAAGATGGCACAGTTCAGGGATTACTAACTCTGATGGGAGTTCCCTTTGTGGGTAGTGGTGTTTTGGGTTCAGCTGTAGGCATGGACAAGCTGGCAATGAAAACAGTATATGCCCAAGCTGGATTACCCCAAGTCAAATACATGGAAGTTTTGCGTACGCAAGTTTGGTCCGATCCCTGTGTATTTACCAAACTCTGTGACCAAATTGAAGAAACCTTAAACTATCCCTACTTTGTCAAACCAGCTAATTTAGGCTCATCGGTCGGGATTGCCAAAGTGCGATCGCGTTCTGAATTAGAAGCGGCCTTAGATAAGGCTGCTAGTTATGACCGCAGGTTGATTGTAGAAGAAGGAGTAGTAGGGCGAGAAGTAGAGTGTGCTGTACTAGGGAACGATCATCCCAAAGCCTCAGTAGTTGGTGAAATTACCTATGAGAGTGATTTCTATGACTACGAAACCAAATACACTCAGGGTCAAGCGGACTTGTTAATCCCCGCTCCCTTGCCCACTGACGTCATTACCCAGATTCAGGAAATGGCAATCCAGGCGTTTACTGCCGTTGATGGGGCTGGTTTAGGACGGGTAGACTTCTTTTATGTCGAAGCCACTAGGGAAATCTTCATCAACGAGATTAACACCTTACCAGGTTTTACAGCAACCAGTATGTATCCCCAACTGTGGGCAGCTACAGGTGTTTCTTTTCCAGAATTGGTGGATCAGTTAATTCAACTAGCAATAGGGCGGGCTTGAATCTTAGTCCGAAGGGAATATCATGGGAAAGGCTATGCCGAAGATTGAGCTGAGTTAAACAATTTGAGGAGATAAACTTGGAACGGACATTTCTGATGGTTAAGCCGGATGGTGTACAACGGAATCTTGTTGGTCAAATCATCCAGCGTTTTGAGACAAAAGGTTTTACCTTAGTTGGGCTGAAGCTGATGAACGTCAGCCGTGAACTTGCCGAACAGCATTACGCTGTTCACAAAGAGAGACCTTTCTTTCCCAAACTAATCGAATTCATCATCTCTGGTCCCGTAGTAGCAATGGTCTGGGAAGGAAATGGAGTAGTGGCTTCCGCAAGAAAGATAATTGGTGCTACCAAACCTCTGGAGGCTGAACCAGGAACCATTCGGGGCGATTATGGCTTAGACACAGGTCGCAATCTTATCCATGGCTCAGATGCCATTGAGACAGCGCAGAACGAGATTAGTCTCTGGTTTAAGGAAGAAGAGCTAGTTAGCTGGCAACCAACCATAACCCCTTGGCTTTACGAGTAATAGTAACATGAACCTTTAGACCGGAAGTCCAACGCTCTACCCATGTTTGGTGAGCGTTGGTATCATTGATTGGGAGATGGGGGAATTCTTCCCGGCTCTTGTGAAAAGCCTTTAGCGACTAGCTTCTTTTGCGGTTTGCTCTTTCCCCAAAGCCGGTTGCCCTTGGTTTTCCACAGGAATTGGCTCCAGGTCTGGGGTCTTAGACTTTTCAGAAAATCCCCACATGAACACTAGGGCAATAGCAGCAATCATTAACCATTCCGGTGGCACTAATTCCGGTTTAATCGCTCTGACCAACAGCCGCAATCCCACAAAGCCCACGGTGATGTAGCCAGCATCCTCCAGATAGACATACTCTTTCAACCAACGAATAAATAAGCCCGCCATGAAGCGCAGGGTAATTACCCCAATGGTGCCACCAGCAATAACCAGCCAGGTCTGGTCAGAAATTGCGATCGCTGTCGTGACACTATCCAAGGAAAAAGCTAAATCCGTAACAGCAATTAGGGGAATTGCCTGCCATAGAGAAGTAAACTTCGGGCCATGATGGTGATGTTGTTCATCTTCATCAGAGGTGAAATACTCAAAGACCAACCAGAGCAGATAGGCTGCTCCCAATAACTCAAACTGCCAAAACTGCACTACCCAAGTGGCTGTAAAAATCAAACTGATTCGTAGGACATAGGCAACTGCTAAGCCCAAGTTAAGAGCATGGCGTTGAAGTTGTTTGGTTTCTAAGCCTTGGGAGATCGCAGCTAACGCGATCGCATTATCAGCAGACAGTACAGCTTCTAGTGCCACCAGAATCAACAAAACCACAGGACCCTCAAGCCCCACATTAAACGATGAGTTAAGAATTTGGTCTAGCATTAAAAATTATTAATGTCTTAAAAGGTTAACTTAGTCTATGTAATAGACTTAATCGCCTAAATTGCTAAAACTTTGATATCTAATTTAATTAATCTTAACATTTAATCATAATTAAAGTGCGCTGCGACCCCAGGGAGGTTCCAACGCCCACACCGAACCTTCAGCAAGATCAAGGTAATAGCTGTGATCGCAATTTGAGATCAACCCAAGCTAAAAGGATTCTATTATCTGGATTTGACCAGTGATTGTGATAAAATTCCAGAACTAGCCCAATTAGTTGGCTTCGGTGCGACCCGTGGCGAATTAAATTTGCCTAGGTCAAGCGCACCGTGAATGGTATAGAATATCGCTCAAATAAAGGAGATTGTATACGATGCCTATTTCAGATGCCCAAGTTATCGGAGCTCTATTCCTGGCTTTGATTCCGGGATTTCTAGCATTCCGGCTGTCTACGGAACTTTACAAATAATCCTGGGAAGCTCAAAGCCTTGCTCCTAAGCGGCCTGGATCTAGAGCGGACAAAGGATAAACAAAATAGTTTAACTAACCCACCCATAATCTAGGATTTGGGTGGGTTAGCTTCCTCCGCGATTCATCCCACATCTCAATGCCCAGCATGAGTGTTTAAAGTTACCGTAAGGTACTGGTCGCCTTTATGGTTAGTCGGTTATGCGTAAAAGGGTTAAAACTTTGCCGATTTTGGCTCCACTAACAATCAGGTTTCGTCTCCAGGGATGAATCGCGGACAGGAACTCTGATAAACAGCCTGAAAAACGTTATACTAAAAATAGTAGGGAAAACAAATTAAGAGCTAACCGCCACCTACTAATTAAAAATAGAACTTATTGTATTGTTCCGGCGCGGAGGGGCATCCCGTGTCGTTAATAAAGTAACCCGTGTATCCGTTCGCGATGGCTGGAGTTGGTAAGAAGCCCACACTGTAATCTTCGATGAGCGTGTGGGAGTATGTCACTTAAACTAGTTAATCAATGGCGAAGCCTCATTAAAGCTAGTGAAATCCTTGACACTCGCTCACGCTCATCACGCGATTATAGTCAGGGATTCTTAAGAGCATAAAACTCTTAATGGCTGAGCCAAACAGCCTCTAGACTCTCTGACCAAATCATTGAGCTTACTTGCATCTTGATCTACGCTTTTAGCAGCGGCTTTTCAGCTGGCGCGCAAACCGGCACCTTTTGGGTGCATTAATATTTTTTAATCTTAGCAGAGCTCATCAAGAAGCGCAACAGATTGAGTCTCCAATTCCCAAGGGTCAGAAGTTACCCCAGCGAGCAATCCCTCGCTGGGGCAGCCTTTATGGTTGGGAGGCTTGGCTGAAAAGGCTTAAAACTTTGAGGCGCGACAATCGCGCGAATTTAATTACGGGTCAAGCGCGCCTCCATGATTAAGGCAAGAGACGAAACCTTAGATCAGGTCGCCTTTATAACAACAGTTTTAAACCTTTTCTGCATAACCTACAACCCAAAAAGGCGACCTGATCTTACGGTAACTTCAAACCTTATTTTAAGGTTTCGTCTCCGGGCTGTGTGGGTCACCTGCGTCCACACTCTATAAGCCCCCTTTCCCGCGCTTCATACGCGGGTATAACGGGAGGGGAATTGGATTTGAATGATGGCTGCCAACGCCAGTCTACCTGGGAATGTTAATAGATATTTTATATATTATAAGCAATAATTCTGAATTATTATCCTGAGTGGAAGATCCTTTCCCTTGGATTGGAGTCAACACCAGGCAATTTATGTGATCGAACTCACATTATGCTAAGCTCTTAGTCTATTTGGGGGTTTGATTCTTCCATAAAGACTATTCTTTAGCTAAATTATCTGGCTAAATAAAAGGTGCATACTCAAAACTCTATCCTAATCAACCCAATAATAAACCCAAGGGCGCTGGTGTGCCAGCGTGGCATTGTAAACGGAAATGAACGCAATCCAACCCCCTCACTCAACTCGGCTACCATCAAAACCTCGCCGAAGAGTTCCTCGAATCAAGCACCGTCCGCAGCGACAGTCTTACGGGGCAGTTGCTGGTGAAACTACTGCTAAGTTACTTGTTAACCTAGTTCTCTGTGCCGCTGCGATTACCGCACTAATGGAACTATTACCTTATCATCTCTCACAGCAAGCCAAGTTGCGAGAAGTCAAACGAGAGGTGAAGCGAACTGAAACACGAGTGAATAAATTGCGCCGTGAATTCAGTCGCTCTTTTGACCCCAGGCAAGCCCAGAAAGTAATGCGAGAGCAAAGCTTACGACGTGATCCAAATCAGGTTCAGGTCGTCTGGCAAGATCCCGACTTAGGGGATGGAAATTAGTTATACTTCCGGTGGGCATAAACTGAGCTAAAGGTAATAGGTCGAGGTGGCTCGATGCGTTCGCGTAGCGTCTCCTAGGTCGAATCGCTGTTTGGGACCGTTAGAGCTAAGCACTAACCCCTTCAAGCTCTCAGTGGCTTAAGCAAATCATTGATCCAATTTTCCACTTTCTCGCGCAAGGAATCAGAAGAACCAGACTTTGGCAGCCACTTCAGAGCCTTGTGATAGTCGCTGATGGCACAGTTCCAGTCACCCCTGAGATGGTAAGTACGCCCTCTCTGAGCATAGACATGGTCTTCCAGGCATCCCAGCATTAGAGCCATGTCAAGGTTTTCTAGGGCTAAATCGTACAATCCCAATTCCCGGAAGGTGATCCCTTGGTTAATCCAGGTGCGGATATTTCCCGGATTGAGATCAATAGCTTGCTCGTAGTCGGTGAGGGCTTCAGCCAGTTGCCCAACTGATGCATAATAATTAGCGCGATTGTTGTAAGCACTGTCCAATGTTGGATCAATTCCCAGTGCCTGATTGTAATCAAATAAGGCTTTGTAGGGCTGACCACTTTGGAAATACAGCAATCCCCGATTGTTGTAGTCTGATGCGCTGGTGGGATTGAGATTAATCAACTGGGTTAACAATGCGATCGCACTGTTGTAATCCCCTTGTTTCACTTTCGAGTTTGCTAAGGTGCGCAGGCTTTTCACAGAGTGTATGTGGCTTTTTCTAGGCACTAGCCTCACTGGCGCTAAATGCCTGTGGTTTTTACGGGACATTGGGAACCACTGTCGATTTTGGTTTTGCCGATTTAGAAAAGTAGGAGCATTCATATTTGCCTCAACCTCATTTGCAGCCTATCTAGATTCAACCTTACGGCTAACAGCACCCAGCTGGTTGGTCTTAATGTGTCACTTATTAATGCGTCTTCGGTGTACCCAAGAAAACCATCCAGATTGTCCCTACAACTTGGGACTCTTCTTTGAAGACTACAGCAGTAATATTACAGTTTCCTGAAAGACGAATTAATTTTGTCCGGATGATTTTATAGAGGGGCTGGGACTGGACACTTTTGGGAAGATGCACAATTCCCTAGGGGTTTGGGGTTTGGGGTTTGGGGTTTGGGTGTCATTACTGAAATGCAGCTATAGCAGAAAGCGGATAGATGTGTTCAAAATAGTATAGTTACTATTCCACCGCATCCACTCTCAGGAGGAAATCCTGTGCCATCCCTTCCACCTTCAATTCCACCTGTGTCTTCGCCCCCAACCAACCAATGGCTGCGAATGGTAGGGATGTGGCTAGCAGTTGCTGTCATTGGTGCAGGGCTAGGTTGGTCATATCAAGAATGGCAAAGTTATCGAAATCTACTATTACGCTTAGAAGAGATTCAGAAGCACCGATCAGAACGGGAATATGAAGAATGCATCAATAAAGCCACGACTATTCCTGAAAAGTCGCCTATATATCAACAGACTCAGGTGATTTTTAATGAGTGTGCCCAGAAACTATTTGGCAAAGCTAAGATACTAGCTGCAGCGAACCAATTTAAAGACGCAATTATCGAGGCCAATAAACTGACCCCAGATAGTGCTCCTTACCAAGAGGCACAACAGTTAATTAATCAGTGGTCTAACCGCCTATTTCAGAAAGCTACCAAGCTGTATCAGGAACAAGGGAAGCTCAATGAAGCCATTGCTCTAACTCAAGTCATTCCTGAAACTAATCTGATTCGTCAAAGATTACCCGAGACCATTGCCCAATGGAAACAAGAGTGGGCTGTGAATGTATCGATTCGCAAACAAGCACTTCAAGCTCTGGAGGCAGGTCAATGGCAACAGGCTAAGCAAAAGGCTAGGAGGGTGACCACTAGCTATTGGCAAAAGAAAGTTGAACCAATTATAGACAGGGCAGATGCTAAAATTTCTACCATAGAAGCCCACAAAGAAGCTCAACGAGTCAGACGACAAGCCCAGCAAGATGCTCAACGAGTCAGACGACAAGCCCAGCAAGATGCTCAACGCATAGCCAGAGAAAAAGCACAACAACAAGCTCAGGAGCAGGATCGACGTAGACAGCAATGCATTAAGCTGGTAACCAAATACACTGAAGAGAATGAGTGGGCTCTCAAAGAGTATGAAAGGTTAAGATGTGATGATTTTCCCCATGAGCTATTTTAACTAAGCCATCGGGTTGTTCTTCTCCTAGACAAGTTGGTTTGTTGGCACGCCCTTGATTAGGAATTAAGTACCATAACTTAACCCAACATCTAACACCTCAAACCTGACATCTAACATTTAATACATAACACCTAACACCTAAGCATCAAAACTCCATTGACAGAGTACTAGCTTAGTTTGAGCCCCTGACTAGACCTGAGAGGCTCAAGGATTGCCATAATTTTTGTAAAGTATAATGAATGATTTATTCGCAACTACATGGCTGATACAACTGCCTGGGTGAATCTCCTCACCCCCTTACCATTCCTCCCCCCTGAACACCCTCTGCCATCCCTATTGGCAACAGCAACGGAAGCCACTGCTAATGCTAATGAAGCAGAAAACGGTTCACTGGTTCTTGCAGGAGTGCTATTGAGTCTAGTGGTGATCTACTTCGCCAGTAAACTTGGAGGCGAAATTTGTGCTCGGATTAACTTACCACCGGTATTAGGGGAATTGGTCGGTGGTGTAGTTGTCGGGGTTTCTGCCCTAAATCTGCTAGTTTTCCCAGAAGGGGGCAGTGTGGCTAGCAATTCCTTAATGATGAGCTTTCTGCAAACTACCGCTGGTCTAACCCCAGAAGCTACCAACTCAGTATTTCAGTCTACTAGCGAGGTGATTTCCGTCTTAGCGGAACTCGGCGTTATCATCCTGTTATTTGAAATTGGACTAGAGTCTGACCTCAAAGAACTGATCCGTGTTGGTCCGCAGGCTGCTGTGGTAGCTGTAGTTGGCGTGGTTGTCCCCTTTGCTGCTGGTACTGCTGGTTTAGCTTACCTATTTCATATTTCTGCTGTCCCTGCTATTTTTGCTGGTGCTGCCCTAACTGCCACTAGTATCGGGATTACCGCTAAAGTCCTAGCAGAAATTGGACAGTTGAGTTCTAAAGAAGGGCAAATTATCATTGGTGCTGCCGTACTCGATGATGTCCTAGGAATTATCGTCCTGGCTGTGGTGGCTAGTCTGGCAAAAACTGGGGAAGTCGTGATCACTAATGTGATCTATTTGATTATTAGTGCTGGTGTCTTCCTAGTTGGAGCAATTCTAATCGGTCGCTTCCTCGGTCCGTATTTCGTTGCCTTGGTCAAGGAAATGAAAACCCGAGGTCAGGTATTACTGACAGCACTCATTTTTGCCTTTGTCTTGTCCTATATTGCCACAGCTATCCAATTAGAAGCCATTTTGGGAGCCTTTGCTGCTGGGCTAGTCTTGGCAGAGACGGATAAGCGTCGAGAATTAGAAGAACAGGTCTTACCAGTGGCAGATATACTTGTGCCCATCTTCTTTGTTACTGTGGGAGCCAAAACTGATTTGAGTGTGCTTAACCCAGCAGTTCCCAGTAATCGCGAGGGTTTGATCTTGGCAACTTTCCTGATTGTGGTGGCAATTCTTGGTAAGGTGATCACAGGATTGACAGTCTTTGGTCAATCAGGAATTAACCGTCTGGCTATTGGGGTTGGCATGATTCCCAGAGGTGAAGTGGGGCTAGTCTTTGCTGGTGTTGGTTCAGCAAGTGGTGCTCTTTCAGAAGCCACTGAAGCAGCGATTATCATGATGGTTATTTTAACGACTTTTATCGCTCCGCCTTTGTTGCGGTTGGTCTTTCAAGAGCCATCTGAGCCGGTGGAAACAGCTGGAGAGTCTTGAGACTTGTTGCTAAGCTATCTGAGCTTGCTGATTAAAGACAATTATTGATGCAGGATTCTTGAAGAATCCTGTTCAATTTAGTTGATTGTGTATGCTTTAAGATTTGACAAAGCTAAGTGTGTTAACTAAAACCAAATTTTCGATTCAGAGAAACCCGTGTATACTGAAACTCTTGAAACTTAACCAAGCTACTCTACGTCCGAGTCTGTTAACGGTTTTAATAAGATTAATCAGATTAATCTTATTAGTCAAACAGACTAGACATTGCTTGACTGGGCTATTAATTAGGGGTATTCATCGTGAGTGGTTAGGGATTAGCGGTTAACTATAGCCTACTCTAGGCAGCTGTTGGGGTCTAATACTTAACCGCTAACAGCTGGTATAACCAATTGCTATAACCAATTGCTATAACCAATTACCTAAGATACATGATACAGGAGTAAGAATTGTGAGGTTTCGCTGGCTACTGCTACTCTCCAGCTCTTTGACATTTTCTCTATTTTCATTGGCGGCTCAAGCCCGTGAACTACTATTTTGGCAATATGATCGCAATCAGAATCGCCTGGAATTTACCACTGATGTGGGTGTACAACCCACAGCCCAACTCATTTCTAATCCTACCCGGTTAGTGATTGATTTACCGGGAATTAACGTCGGAGGTCCATCAACAAATCAGCGTCTAAGCGGGGCGATTCGAGAAGTGCGAGTGGGTCAATTTGAGAGACAAACCACTCGGATTGTGGTTGAATTGGCTCCTGGTTACACTATAGACCCCCAGCAGGTAAAATTTCGGGGTATTAGCCCCAATCAGTGGACTGTACAATTACCTCAGCCTTATCGAGGGTCACTGCCGGTTCTGCCTAACCCAGCACCGCCATCTCTACCACCGGCTCAGCCACCGACCCGCACTCAATCCCCTCCACCACGGCCAACTATTCCGAGATCCAATCCAACTATTCCGAGATCCAATCCGGGGATTCGCCGCCAAGGCTTTCAGATCAATAGAAATGGATTTTTTGTCAGTACCGATGGTGGGAAACCTATCATTCAAATCGAACGAAGTCGCAATAACCGCCGCATTAACATCGACCTAGAAGGGGTTACAATTGCCGAGAGTCTGTTAGGGGAGGATTTGGAGGTAAATCGCTACGGGGTTAGCAAAATCGAGTTTGAAAAGAAAAAAGAGTCCCCACCGATTGTCCGGATGACCCTAAATGTGGATAGTGACAGCCCTGATTGGCTGGCATCGTTCAGTCAAAGATTGGGAGGGGTGTTGATTTTCCCTAGGGGGATCCCAGCTCAACGCTTAGATAATGGACCAACATCCAAAGTGCCAACGAAACCGATTCAATCTCGTGGCTCGGCTAATACCGGTAAGTTAGCCACCATTGGGTCAGTGGAACTGGCTAGTAATCAGACTCAGCTATTGATTAAGGCTAACCAACGGGTCAGAGCCACTAGCAAATGGGATCCTCGTTCAAAGTCTTACCAAATTACTATACCGAATGCCAAACTAGCTGAGAAGTTCAGTGGCCCTCAACTTAATACCACTAGTCCCGTATCAGAGGTGATGGT
>NZ_JAAHHE010000168.1:0-14205 GCF_010692525.1 Moorena sp. SIO3B2 | reverse complement strand
GACTACAGAAGTTTGGTTGACAGGGATTCCCCTGTTCCTTTGACCATTAGTCCTTCTTAGTTTTCCCATCTACAGCAGATTATCCCCGGAAACCGCCACCTACAGTAGACCTCTTGCATCAATGGTGCCAAGCCCCCATTATCCCCTGCCCAGATTTGGGGGGCTAGGGAGGCAAAAACATGATTTATGCAATAAGTCTAGTGATAGAGTTTACGAGCCAGGATGTTTTTGGTGATCGTAACAAAAATTCATCATGACTGGTAGTACCTCCAAACCACTGACGAACAATTGAACGTTGATCAGCTGTCACCTCAATTATGCGTATGGAACGGTAGGCTCGCAACGGTATAATCACAGCGCTGGTGATCTAAATTATGCACCTCAAGTAGCGTGACCTACGGTCAATCCCGTAGCGTGGCCGTAGGCCAATCGCAACGGTTGTGATCTAAAATTCCCGTTCCGCCAACTCCATCCAACGCTCAGTTGCTGTATCAATTTCCTGAGTCAAGGCTTCCAAGGTCTGATAAAGTGCCTGGACCTCACTGGTATTTTTGGGAGGAGATTGATAAAGGGTTTTCTCCAACTCAGCTTTCTGAGCTTCCAGTTGGGGAATCTGACTTTCGAGTTGATCAAATTCCCGCCTTTCCCAATTAGACAGCCGACGGGGTTTGTTATTACTCGATGATTTTTTAGTGGACGGCTCGACCTTAGAGGATTCAGCCTTTTTCCCTTGAGTCTGAGCCATCTGTTGGGCTAGTTTTGCTTCTTCTTCTCGCTTATAATCGATATAAAGGGAATAATTACCAGGATACTGGCGTACCTTACCCTCAGATTCAAAGGCAAAGATTTTATCTACGCTGCGGTCTAGGAAATAGCGGTCGTGGGAGACAATAATCACACAACCATTAAACCCCTCTAGATACTCCTCCAGTACAGCTAGAGTTTGTACATCTAAATCATTAGTGGGCTCGTCAAGAATAAGTACATTGGGAGAACTCATCAGTACTTGCAACAGAAACAAGCGACGTTTCTCTCCACCGGAAAGCTTATGAATTGGTGCATACTGTTGGGTGGGAGGAAATAAGAAACGCTCCAGCATCTGTGAGGCACTGATCAATGTGCCATCAGCGGTTGTCACATACTCTGCTACGTCTTTAAGGTAATCAATTACCCGTTGATTTTGATTAAGAGCTTCGAGCAAATCTTCTGAATGCTGGTCAAAGTAACCGATATAAATGGTGGAACCAATTTCTATTTTACCAGCATCGGGCTGAATGCGTCCAGTAATAATATCCATTAGGGTAGATTTCCCTACGCCATTCCCACCAATAATGCCAACTCGGTCATCGGGACTAAATTCGTAGGTAAAATCTTTGAGCAGAATTCTAGCGTTATAGCCTTTAGAAACATTTTCTAACTCAATCACTTTTTTGCCAATGCGACGACCAGGGGTAGAAATTTCTACTTTACCCTGAGCTTGTTTAAACTCCTTGGCTTGCATGTCGTGAATACGGTCAATTCGAGCTTTTTGCTTGGTACTGCGAGCTTTTGGACCTCGTTTTAGCCATTCTAGCTCTCGGCGCAATACCCCTTGATGTTTCCGTTGAGTACTGATGGCTGATTCTTCAGCTAAGGCTTTTTTCTCTAAATAGTAGGAATAGTTGCCAGAGTAAGTATACAGGTCTCCCCGGTCAATTTCGATAATGCGGTTGGTGACCTGGTCTAGAAAATAGCGGTCGTGAGTAATCAGTAAGATTGCTCCACGATAACTATTCAGATAACTCTGTAACCACTCCACTGACATGGCATCAAGATGGTTTGTTGGCTCATCCATTAACAATACCTCTGGTTCCGCTAGCAAGGCAGCTGCTAAAGCAATCCGTTTACGATAGCCACCAGACAACTGACCAATGGGAGCATCAAAATCAACTATCCCTAATTTACTCAGAATAATTTTTGCCTTTGTTTCTAGTTCCCAAGCTCCTGTGGCATCCATCTGCTGGGTTACACTTGAGAGCTGTGCTAGCAGTTGGTTATCCTCGGGATTGTGAGCCAATTTCTGGGAAAGTTCTTCATACTCACGAATCAGAGTCATCTGCTGACCACTATCAGCAAACACTTGTTCCAAAACCGTGTTGTTTTCATCTAAGTCTGGTTGTTGGGGTAAGTAAACAATTTTAGTTTTGGGATTAACCGAGAGTTGACCACTATCAATGGGCTCAAGACCAGCAATTATCTTTAATAGGGTCGATTTGCCTGAACCATTAGTGCCAATTAGACCAACTTTATCCATAGGATCTAGACTAAAGCTAGCCTCTTTCAGGATTTCCTTAATCCCAAAGTCTTTGTGAACTGATTGTAGGGTGAAAATACTCATGAAAAATTTATAGGAAAGGGAGTAGGGATTAGGGAGTAGGGAGTAGGGATTAGGGATTAGGGATTAGGGAGTAGGGAGTAGGGAGTAGGGAGTAGGGAGTAGGGAGTAGGGAAGATAAATATGTCTTAAGGTTTACTTAGACTGCTATAAATTTATTTAAAAAAAAACCGTTTTCTGGGTAGAAAACGGTTTTTGGTAGTTGTAATTTAACTACTAATAATCAAGTGCAAAATATCAAACTTACTATTACTAACTACCATGAAATTAAAGAGCTTTTGACTATTTTATTGACATTTTGATGCTATTGAGGTACGTTGTTTAGGTCAAAGATAAAGGGAACACTGTGATTCCCCTCACCACCAATAACCAGAACTTTAGGCATCTGAGCCCCACCTTCTCGCCAAGCTGCGATCGCTTCTTTCTGGAGCACCAGTTCACCCCCTTGGGCTTTGAGGGTTTCCGCCAACAGTCGTTGGGCTTCGGCCTTACCCTGAGCGCGATTAATTTCTGCTTGAGCTTCTTGCTCAGCCTCCTGTGCTATATAGACAGCTCGTTGGGCCTGTTGTTCTGCTACCTGTTTTTCTTCAACTGCCTTGGCAAATTCCCTAGAAAAATTCAGGTCAATGACACTAGTATCCAATACTTGGACATCATACTTGGCTAACCTTTCGCCCAAAGCCTTATCAAAATCTTCCTTTAACTGACTCCGTTGGGTAATCGATTCTTCAGCAGTGCGAAGGGCGGCAGCAATTTTAAATGACTCTTGAGTCTGAGGGGCAATAATTGTGGTCACTAGATTCTGTAGAGTTCCTTGTTTTCGTCTGATACTAACCACCTTAGTGGGATCGAGGCGGAAGTTGATGGCAAATCGTGCGGTCAAATCCTGAAGATCCTTTGTGGAACTCTGGGCTGGGACTTCAAACTTCTGTACGGTGACATCATACACATCGACTATAGAGACGAAGGGCAGTTTGAAGTGGATACCCTCAAGCAGAGCGCCATCTCTAGCTTTACCCAAAATACTAAGGACTCCAGCCTGACCGGGATTGATAATTACAAAACAATTAAAGGAGAGGAGAATAACTAATGCTGCGATAATCCCCCCGACTAAAGATTGCAAATTTTGTGGATTTTGGTTCCTCAAGTTTTAATCTCCTTTTGAATTATCCCCTGGATTAATCACAGGGTAATTAAGCACTGATGTTACCAGATAGGGCATTTGCCAGATCTCGTAAGCTTTATGGCATCATATTTTCAGCATACTAGAAAAGTTCGTCTATCAGCTTAAGCAAAGGGAACAGCGGATCTGGGAGTAGGGAACAGGGAGTAGGGAGTAGGGAGTAGGGAACAAAATTCTCAGCAATTCCTAGACGGATTGCTATATCAGCTGATGGGCTAGGCCCAAGCTACGCCGAACAGCTTATGGATCACAGGCTAGAAGCCTGTGCCACACTACTTGAGTGGCCACTGAGCACTGACCACTGACCACTGACGGCTGACCACTGAACGCGCACGCGTGCGCGTAGCGCTTAAGCTGACCGCTGACTGCTGACTGCTGATAGCGGATCTCAAAACCCTATATCTTCCCTAGCTGATTGGGCGGCTAAAAATACCTCTTGATCGGACACTTCTTGCCAATCTAGCTCCCCAATTTCCCGATAAAATTGCTGATCGTAAGCACGGGTCTTGACTACGACTGGCATTGGTACCGCATGTCCTAAAATCAAGGCTTGTTGCTTAGAATCGAGCTTGGCTAATACCGAACGCAAACTTTGGCCACCAGACACCCCAGTAAAAATTGCTTCAATATCTTTATCATCATTTAGTAAACAAGTAATCCTAGTTCCAATTTGAGACATGACTTCGTTATCAATGCCAGAAGGACGCTGGTCTACGACTAACAAGGTCACAAAATACTTGCGCATTTCACGGGCAATAATCCCAAAAATTGTTTGACGTACTGTGGCTGGATCTAGGAAACGGTGGGCTTCTTCAATGGTAATTACTAGGGGACGGGGGCGATCGCTGGCATTTTTCGACTGCAAAAATATTTCAGCTTTTCTGACATAACTGTTATGAATACGACGGGTAATTAAATTAGTTGCTAACATATAGGAAAGCATATTGGATTGGGAACCGAATTCTACCACAACATGCTTCCCGGCATCGAGAGATTCTAAAATTCGATTGACATAATTATGGGGACAAGCACTGCGGATATACTTCAATTCATCGAATCGGCTTAATTTGCGCTGTAATGCCATAATTGAAGACTTGTTGCCTCGTTTGACTTCGCAAAATTCCTGGATTTCTTCATTGGTCATAGACAGCAGTTGCACAATCCAGGATTTGCCAAATTCATTGCGTAAAATAATGGCATTTTCTAGACTAGCTTCAGAAAGATTTAACTCTCCTCGGACTAGGTTGATATCTTCTACTTCAATTTGGTCATAACTTAGATAAAGCTCTTGGGCATCCCGAATCCCTCGTCGTCTGGTGGATTCTGGGTCGAGGGTATAAACTTGTACCTGGGATGGAAAAAGCTGGCGCAACCCTTTGACTGTACTAAATTGTTTCCCTTCCGATACGGCTTCCCAGCCATATTCCGAGTGCATATCAAAAATTAAATTTACTGCTGCTTGCCTACGGATAATCCCAGATAGCAGTAGTCGAGTTAGAAAGGATTTACCGGTGCCAGACTTACCAAAAATCCCGTTACTCCGTTCCACAAACCGATCTAAGTCGATGCATATGGGGACTTCCATGTCAAGGGGTTGACCAATGGAAAAATTCCGGCGATGGGGGTCATCTTCCCAGCCAAAGACTGCCCGAAAATCCCGTTCACTAGCATCGTATACTTGAGAAAAGTGGCTGGGAATTGTTTTTACTGGTAACAATTCCATCTCTTCGCTACTTTGAGCTTGAAAGGAGCCTAAGGGACTTTTTCCATTTAGTTCCACTGGCTGTTGTGACTGGGACTTTTGTGGCGTAAACATTAGCATCGGGGTTAGATTAATCGTACCGTAGGTGCCACTACCTGCGAGTACATCCCGTAGAAAATCATCATTGGGATTAGGAGGATTAACCAGAATCCGCTGACTGGAGGTTCCCAAAGACACATCGGTGAGCATACAGAAGAAACGCGATCGCATTCCCTGGACCACCAGAAATTTCCCCACCCGCATATCTTCTACGGAGACATCGGGGTGTAATCGCACTTCCAATCCAGCAGACAAAGAGCCTTGAATAACTGAACCTAAAGGTTGACTTAAATCCATTACCATAATTCCAGGACTATAGCAATGCTAAATCATTTGGGTGATTGGAAGTAGGGAGTAGGGAGTAGGCTATCAGCTATCAGCTATCAGCTATCAGCTATCAGCTATCAGCTATCAGCTATCAGCTATCAGCTATCAGCTATCAGCTATCAGTTATCAGCTATCAGCTATCAGCTATCAGCTATCAGTTATCAGCTTATGGGATGGGTCACAGGCTAGAAGCCTGTGCCACACAAGCTAGTTGAGGTGCTATCAGCTTAAGCGCTACGCGCACGCTACGCGAACAGCTGACGGCTGACGGCTGACGGCTGACCGCTGACCGCTGACCGCTGACCGCTGACCGCTGACCCCTTAGGGTCAATTATTATTAGTCGATCTCAATTGATGTGGGTTGAGAATCACTAGGACTATCGGAAACTAAAGGTTTGCGATAATCAGCATAGATGCGATCGCGCCAAGCGAAAAAGGTTTCGTAGAGGTTACTATCGGCCAAGCCAGGAATGCCTTTACCTTGATATTGCTGGGGGATATCGAGATAATTCCCATCGGGGAATTTCAGGAGCAGACTTAAACCGGCTACGGCAAAATCTGCTAAGCAAGGGGAGTTGCTGACTAGATAAGGACTATCCAGGAGTAACAGACTCAAGGCTTCTAGGTCTTGCTTGAGACCATCTTTGGCTTCCTTGACGGCATCAGTGCCACAACCGACACCAAACCCTAGAATATCTAAAAATTCCGAGGGTACCGAACCAACTACTGTTTTGAGCAAATCCGGGGTTTGGTTCGGTAAGACCGATTTGCGGAAGTCGGGATTTTGGCTCAATGCGCCATAGACCACTTTCCGGCTTTTGGTACCAATGGATTCATCTGCCCATTCTTCGATCAGTAAACACAGTCCTCGTTCTTTGGGATCGGTGGGGATGATGGGTTTGTCGGGATACTTGCGATCCAAATACATTGCGATCGCAGTAGAATCACTAATCACGGTATCCCCATCTTTTAGCACTGGTACCTTACTTTGACCAGACAGTTGGAATAGTTCTAACTGTCCTACTCCTGGGGTTACCTCAATTTTGCGATAGTCCAGCTCTTTGTAATCCAGAATCAGTCGTACTTTCTCTGAGTATTGGGACAGTTCAAATTGATACAACTCCAGCATGTTGGATCTTCTCGCTGTTGATGTGGGACACTATGCTACTGTAGCGTTTTCACATTCCTCTTCCCACACTTCCCATACTTCCCACACTTCCCCCTCTCTTCTCCCGATTGCCGATTGCCGATTGCCGATTCCCTTCCTATAATTCCAAGGAAACCCCTAGTTCCGGAGTGATGACTTTTGTGGGCAGATTGTCCTGGAGGAGTTGCGATCGCAATTCTTCGAGACTCCCCACTTCCCGCACTACGGAACCCAAAACCCCTTCATACTTGACATTTTCATCAATGGTTGTGGGCAGAAAGACTTGGGGTCGTAACCATTGCGCCAATTGCAGTGCTGTCTTATGCCCTTGAACGATTGGCCCGGCTAAGGGAATTTCTAAGGTTAGGGCTGGGCTAATCACGATATCTACTGGGGCATAATCCTTGACTTCAGCAGGGGGATAGCCATGAGGTTCGTAGTAAAGACTGGTACCACTATCCAACTGCGTGATCAGATAGGCATTTTCCTGCTGGAATGGACCAATGGGTGCTCCTGGCAAGGCTCGGATTTCTATGTGATCTCCTAACGTAAAGGTTTCACCAGCAGTAAGGGGGGTTACCTGGGTATAACCTAGCTGTTTGACTACCTTTGCCGCACTAGTAGAGCCCACCACTGGAATAGTTTTGTCTAATTTTTCCAAGGTTGGGGTATGGGTGTGGTCCTCTAAGCCTTGGGAGAGCAAAATTAGGTCAATTTTATCCGGAATGCTGTTAATTGCTTCCGGTTTGTCCCCTTTAAAGAACCAAGGTAGATTGCCAAAGACCAATGAACCCACTAACCAGGGGTCAATCAGAATCCGTTGCTCTGGAAGTTCCAGTAGCCAGGTGTTTGCGCCGAAATGGGTGAGATACATAGTTTAGAATGTAGAATGTAGAATTTAGAATTTAGAATTTAGAATTTGGAATTTAGAAGTCTGCCTTCACCATTCACCATTCTGCCTTCACCATTCTAACTCAATTCTTCATTCTGCCTTCTGCCTTCACCATTATAACTCAATTCTGCCTTCTTCATTCTGCCTTCTTCATTCTGCCTTCTTCATTCTGCCTTCTTCCTTCTCAATTCTTCCTTCTCAATTCTTCCTTCTCAATTCTTCATTCTTAATTCCCTCGTAAATATCACTAAAGTTAATGGTAAAATCGATAGTACTTAATTCCAGAATTCCATTTTCTGATGTTTGCTCAGTGAGTAACCATTGTCCTGCACTAGTTTTGGTATGTTGAATCACATGATATCTGGCCTGGTCTATCAATATATATTCCTTAAAATGTGGAATTGAGCGATAGTAGAGAAACTTCTCTCCTTGGTCATAGTTTCTAGTAGATTTAGATAAGACTTCAACAATTAGCAAAGGATTCATGACAGTAGTCTTACCTTTGCCGGTATAGATCGGTTTCCCCTGAATTACCATAATATCAGGATAGGTATACTGACGATAATCAGGTATCCACAATCGCACATCACCGATATAGATATCGTAGTCTTGTCCTTTTAAGGCAAACTTCAAGTTAGCTGCAAAATTGAGAGCAATTTTATTATGATTGGTGGTTCCTCCAGCCATCGGTATAATTTCTCCATCCCGATATTCACTTTTATACTCAGCAGCTTCTTCTAGTTCTAAATACTCGTCTGCTGTGTAGTAGCGTTTTTTGTCTTGTAATAGCATCGTGTTTTTATTTGATAATAGGGAATAAGAATGTATAATTTAGAATTGATAATGAAGAATTTAGAATGTAGAATTTATAATTGGTAATTATTCATTCAGGGTAAACGCATTTTATTCTGAAATGCCTACTGGATATGAGATTGAACCGATAAGTATTTATGCTGATTAATTTTGAAATCGCTTCTGAGTAAGGCTTCTAGAATTTAGATGCGTTTGCCCTGGCGTAGCGTGGCCTACAGCCAAGCGCGAATCCGCATTAATTAACTTGGTATTCATAGCCGTCAGCCCTAAAGATTGTTTGCAAATATTTTGGATGTACATCAATCTTCTGAGCAGAAGTTTGTTCGCGTAGCGGAGACCGTAGGCCACGCTTCGCGAACGGCTTTGCCGAAAGCACAAAACTCGGACGATAACGAATAGCAATTCGCCCTGTGTATTGCCCAGCATACTTCCCTTTCTTGATATCAGCTTTGACAATATCCCCTGTCTGAAAGCCTCTAAAAAACTTAGCAGCAGGTGCATGAGCCTTTGGAAAACCGTACTTATCTGGACGGCATCGCTGACGAACGCCATGACCTTTGGCTGTAACCGTTAGTGGTTTCACTCCGCTTAGTAATAACATCTGTGGGGTAGACTTACCTACACAAGCAGCATCAGTCCAATGGGTTTTCTCAATACCCCTAGTTTTCCGGTTGAACTTAGTCAAGCCGCCAGAACCTACCTCAATAGGTAGCTCTGTTAGTTTTAGTCTTCTGAACAATTCCCATCGGGTTGCGTTAACTGCTGCTGCATCTTTTAAAGGGTTTTTGGCTTTAGCTAATACCTTTTTGAGTATTTCCGGCTTTTTTCTTAGGAATTTCTCGATCGAGTCATTACCTTTTTTCTGATTGCAGCTTCTGCACGCAAGAGTTAAATTACTAACTCGATTGCTACCACCTTTTGATTTGGGGATAATGTGCTCAACCTCTAAGGGAGTATCAATAGCGCCACAGTAAACGCAGTTATGTCCCCACTTAGTAAGTAAATACTCTTTTACCTCAAATCCAAATAGCTCACCGTGTTGATATTCAACTCCTGATACTTCTGGGTTTTGCATTTTCTGAGTATCAAATCGAACTAATTCTTGAGATATTGCGGTTATAGGACACAACTTGATCAGCCGCCTAACCCAAGTCTCAACATTGAAAACTCGACTCATTAATGATGGTGGCAACCAACCGTCAGGGCGTGTTCGGTTTAGAAATCTTGGCTGACGATATCGGGTTTTGCGATTCCGTCTACCACGTCTTAATGCTCGTCGAGATTCTAGAGCCTTCTTAATCTGTTGACCTCGATGGTTGATTTCTAAAGCATTGGTAACCCGTCCAGTTTGCTCACAAACAATAGCAATACCTGTTGTTTTTGAGCCGGGGTCTATCTTAATTCTGTGTGAATGAGTAACAGAATCATCGATAGACCGATCTGGCATGATGATAGTGAATGGGTAGCGTTTGAAAACTTTAGCCCTCCCTTTCTTAAGTAGTTCTCTAGCTCTCGCTGGATGACAAGGATCTAGAGGTTGTTTGTTTTGATCTAGAACGAAAACTCGCATTACGCACGAACACTCCGATAAACGGGTAGAGTTAGCCTCGACAATGTTATTCAACCTTGTTAGGTACAACTCACTGGTTTAACTCGTTACGCCTGTTTAAAGCTGTACGACAGTTGCTACAAACTGGCACGTATTTGTAGGTGTCATGAGCTGAATAACGTAGTTCTCTAAGAACTTAGTCTGGTCACGACAGAGCAATCAATCTCCCGCTATAGTCCGAAGGAATTAGCGGCGAGTTCGTGACGGACGTTTTCCATCCACATTTTCAGTATATTACACAAAATTTATTATTATAACATATTTTGAAAATTTTTGTACCAAATTCTTTAGGGCTAATGTTATCGCTCTACGCCTAAGCCTTCACCGGTCAGCGGTCAGCAGTCAGCAGTCAGCATTAAGCGGTCAGTTGTCTGCTTTGTGGCACAGGCTTTGGCCTTGGCCTTTTGGCCTTTTGGCCACGCTACGCGAACGGCCACGCGTGCGCGTTTGGCCACGCTGTGCGAACGATGCTGGGACTTTCCTCAGATTCAACAAATGGTTACCTGTTTGATTCAAAAGCACCATCTGTAGTGCATAAACTCATAGCTGTTCGCGTAGCGTGCGCGTAGCGCGTAGCGCGTAGCGCTTAAGCTGATAGCTGATAGCTGATAGCTGATAGCTGATAGCTGATAGCTGATAGCTGATAGCTGACAGCTCCCTATCTCCCTAACATTGCCTCATAAGCCTTTTCCATTTCCCTAGTAAATTGCTTACCATTCCACAAGGGGGCAGTTTGTCGAGATTGTCGCAGTTTCCAGGAAATCTGTTGTCTTAGAGCAGGGTCTTTGCCTAAGCGAATCCCCCACTCGATATACTGATCATCTGTCCAGGCAATGCCTTCGGTGATTCCGGCATTCATCATCATGGTGTAACTGTTGCGAGCAACAAACTGTTCTCCCACTCTGGTGACTAGGGGAATACCCATCCACAGGGTTTCCAGGGTAGTGGTGGCTCCATTGTAGGGATAGGTATCCAGGACCACATCCGCAATGCCTAAGTTGGCACGATGAACGGCTTCCGTAGGGACTTCTGGTAGAAACCGGAGGCGATCGCACTCTACTCCTTCTTCTTCCGCAATCTGGTTAAAGAACCGTGTGATCGAGTCTTGGTCAGATTTACCCTTAATCAAAAAGTAGCTATTGGGGACTGCTTTGATAATTTTCATTTGCAGCCTTGTGGTATCGGGATTGCGCTTGTATCCCTTCTGACTACTGAGATAAACCGTGGCATCGTTGGGAATATCCAGGTGGTCCCGACGTAAGCTCGGTACACCCACTTCAAAGCCATCCACGGCAATATAGGTTTGGGGTAAGCGCCAGATTTTCTCGGAATAGTAAGCTTGAGCAGAATCTGGTAATACGTAGGGGTCAGCAATAAAGTAATCAATGGCAGGTAATCCTGAGGCATCCCACCCTAGCCACGTGACTTGTACTGGTGCCAGTTTCAGAGCCATGACTGCACAGGTTATATCCAGGGTGATGCTATCGAGGTCAATTAAAATATCCAGTTGATCCTGATAAACCTGTTCAGCCGCCTCTAGAAAATGAATCCCTAATTTGTGAGGATGGTCTACCTGATTGACATACCATTCTTGGAGGTTATCGTTTACTAGCTTGTAGTCTACAAAATAGCCATAAAGTTGAAACCGCTCCCGGTCATGATGCTCAAACAGCCAACGAGCTAGCCACCCCACGGAATGCCGTCTTAAACAACCCGACAGGTATCCGACTTTTAAGGGTCTAGTAGTTTTTCCTCCGTCCTCAATTCCCCCCTTATTAAGGGGGGTTAGGGGGGATCCCTGGTCCCTATTACAGGGATTTTCCGATGAATTGACCTCACTACCTTCAGGTGCAAGCCCCCTAAATCCCCCAATTCTGGGGGACTTTAACTCAATTGCCCCATCCTCAATTCCCCCCTTATTAAGGGGGGTTAGGGGGGATCCCTGCTCCCTATTACAGGGATTTTCCGATGAATTGACCTCACTACCTTCAGGTGCAAGCCCCCTAAATCCCCCAATTCTGGGGGACTTTAACTCAATTGCCCCATCCTCAATTCCCCCCTTATTAAGGGGGGTTAGGGGGGATCCCTGCTCCCTATTACAGGGATTTTCCGATGAATTGACCTCACTACCTTCAGGTGCAAGCCCCCTAAATCCCCCAATTCTGGGGGACTTTAACTCAATTCCCCCATCCTCAATTCCCCCCTTATTAAGGGGGGTTAGGGGGGATCCATACCACTCCGCTCTTTCCTTCGTATACCCCCGAATATTCCTCTGGAACACCTCAGCCATTTGATTCAAAATTGGTCTGAAATGGCTAGGCTGGTCCTGAACATGAGCCAAAGAAAAGAATGGGGTAAGCAGACGTAGAGTCTCAACATCAGACAAGTTAGCTGGTTGTTCCTTAATTAAGGAAACAAGCAGTGATTCTAGGGTTTGGCAAGCCCCAGAAACCTCCTGCCAATAGCCCCCAGCATTCATGATCCCCCGCAATACCAGGTTAATTCCCGATATTTTGTCTGGTAAAGATTCCGATAAGGAATAGCACAATTTAGCGGTTTCTATGCCCTGGTCATAATTACGAGCATTTTGATAAAAGGTAGCGAGATGTCGTAATATTTCTATATTCTGAGGATTATGAAGATCTAAGGAGCGATAACGTTCCAGAAAACCAGCAGCGATGGTCGGTTGCTTTAAGGTATGACCAATTTTCATACAGGCTGACAGTAACGGCCAGAACCAAACCTCAGGATTGGGCAGGTAAGCTAAGCAAGCTTCGGTAAATTCTAGGGAGGTTGGATGCAATGGTTCGGCTTCTAGTATCTGCCCCAAAACCTCTGGTAATAATTGCTGATTGCATTCTATTCTTGGCTGGGTTTGTAGCAGTTCAATCACCCCCAGCTCCGTCAAGTCATCACCCCTAAAGGTTTCTAGCTTGATGCTTAGGGCAATAATTTCCAAGAGATTAGTCAGATCCGTGGGGCAAATTTCCCGCATATGCTGGCGGATTGCCCAGGCTACCGCATTATCCCCTAACTCCTGCCTGCGCTCAGCTTCGGTTTGCAACACCTGGAGCAGTTCCTCTGTCCAAGTCTCTAATTGCTCTGACTCCGCCTCCGCCATCACCAGCAGCCAAGTGGTTTGGGCTTCGGTTTCTTGACCCTGCAATAGGAACAGTAATCCTAAATGCCAGTAGTAGGCAATGACATCAGGTTCTGCTTCAATAGCCTGTTCGTATAAGCTTGCGGCTTTACTGTAGTCCCCCTGGATTAAATATTGCTCCGCTTGTTCCTGCCAGTTAGTCATACTTTTGTGCTAATTAAATCAAAGATATCACCCCATTTTATAATACTATTGAAAACCTGATTAGGGTAATTGTCCACTGAAGTATTTCCATAAAAAAAAGTAGGTAGAACCGTCTACCCACTCTAACTAAATATCTAATTTTTGGTGATTCAAACTGTCATCACCAAGGTTTTAGCCTAAGTATCATCAGTTTGATAAATCCTTCCATTCGGTGTCTTCGCACTCGGGAACACCCGTGGCGGGATCAACACTACCATCGGGATTCACAGCCGAACCTAGTTGACCCTGAAACCGCGTAACTTTTTTTGCTTCACACAATACAGCCAAGGTAGTTGTCTCTTGCTGATCTGTCTCACCTAGGCTTACAATACCATGATATGCCTTAATTGCAGCTTTATCACCATCAGCTTGTCCAGTTCCATCGTTTGGGTCTGCAAAGTTAGCGACTTTGTCTGATGGGTCACCTCCACCAGTTATCCCATAAACGTAATTCTCAGTTGCTGTTTTAATGCCAAGACCTAACTCAGCAAATTCAGATTGGCCAGCAAAGTTACCGTTTTCCAAGTAGTACGCTTGCTGAGATCTATTCATAGAACCGACATAAGTTTTAGCTTCTGACTGCTTGGCTTTATTAGCTTGGTTCAAGAAAGAAGGCAAGGCAATGGCGGATAGAATTCCAATAATGATGATTACAACTAGTAGTTCAATTAGAGTAAAACCTTCGTCTTGCTTTTTCTGGGTCAGGTGCTGAAGTA